>CALAEG010000080.1 GCA_937890965.1 uncultured Caulobacteraceae bacterium
TGAAGGCCGTGACGTCGCCGGGCGGCGGGTCGGTGGCCGCCTGGCCGTTGGAGCCGATCGCGATCAGCGAGCCGCTGACGGTGACGCGGGGAACGGTGGCGCCGGCGCCGATCTCCAGCCCGGTCACGGCGCCGTCGCCGCCGGCTGAGCTGGCGACCGCGGTCGCCTCGACCGAGCCACCAATGTCCAGACCGCCGGTCAAGGTCACCGTGCTGAAGTTTCCGCCCGCGGCCGTGCCGCCGCTTGTGACCGGCAGCCCGTTCACACCGCCGATCTGGATCCCCTGGCCATCGAAGCCCCGATAGGTGCCCGCCGCGTTGATGGTGCCGCCGATGGTGACGGCGTAGCCGTTCGCGGCGGCGCCGATGGTGATCGGAGCCGCGCCGCCGACCAGCAGGGCCGGGGCCGAGCCGGTCTCGGTCAGGGTCCCGCCGGCATTGGCCGTTACATTGCCCGAGGCGGCGACTGCGGCCTGGACGGTGACGCCGCCGGCGACACTGCCGCCGATCGAGAGGTCCGGGCCGCCCTGCAGCAGCTGGTCGGCCGAGAGCAGGGCCTGGCCGGCCGCGGTGGTGGGCGCGGTGGTCGAGCGGTAGCCGGTGACGGTGATGCCGCTGTCGATATTGACGCCGCCGACGCCGCCGTTCAGGGCGACGCCGGTGGCGTTCGCCCCTGTCGCAGTGATCGCGCCGCTGACGGAGACGCTGCCCGAGATCGGCGCGCCGGTGGCCGAGACGATGCCGTAGGTGACGTCTGTCGTATTGGCGTTGCCCCCGGTGACCCTGATGGCCCCGGCGTCGTTGATCGAACCGTTCAGGCCCGACTCGACCGCGATGCCGGCCGAGTTCTCGCCGATGATGGTGATCGTCGCGCCCGAGCCGTTGGTGATATTGCCTGTGAAGGGTCCGCCCGGCGCCACCAGGATGCCGAATCGTCCTGAACCATTGGCGAAGGGCCCGTTGGTGATGCCCTGGTTGGTTCCGTCACCGGTCGTGGTTTCGGTGACGGTGATCACGCCTTCGTTGTCGACGCTGTTGTTGCTGTTGAGGGTGACGGCGACGGTGCCCGCGGTAGCGGAGGTCGCTGGGACAACCGAGCCGGCCGAGGTGATGGTGATGTCGCCGCCGGTCGAGGTCGCCAGCGGCGCGGTGGTGGCGGTGCTGATCGTCGTCTGGGCGTGGGCAGCTGCCGCGAACGACAGCGGCGCCAGCGCGGCGGCGAGCAACAGACGCTTCATCCGAACAATTCCCCTCGCGACCCGGCCGACCTTTTCAGACCCGAAAATGTCAGCTTGATGTCGACACTCTTTCACCTCGGCGACCGAGGCAAGAGGCTCCTTAAAGCAATCCGGATCAGCCGGCGATAGCCTCGGCGTCGCGTTCACCGGTGCGGATGCGCAAGACCGCCTCCAGGTCCTGCACAAAGACCTTGCCGTCGCCGATCTTGCCTGTGTTGGCGGCGAGCTGGATGGCCGCGACAATGGCCTCGGCGCCGTCGTCGGCGACGGCGATCTCCAGCTTGACCTTGGGCAGGAGTTTCACCTCGTATTCCGCCCCGCGATAGATCTCGGTCTTGCCCTTCTGGCGGCCGTAGCCGCGCACCTCGGTGACGGTCAGACCGGACGCGCCGGCCTCGGTCACAGCCTCGAGTACAGCGTCGAGACGGCTCGGCTTGACGACGGCGGTGATCATTTTCATCGAACTGAGCCTCCTCAAAAGGTCTGGCGCCCCGAGATCCTAGGCTAGGGCCTCGCTTCAACCCATCCAAGCCTTCATCGGTGTTTGCGCGCGATCGCCGGCGAATTCGGCGCCTTTCTGGCCGGTTGCGGAGCCAGCACGCCGGGAACGAAGACCCTTGCCGGCGCGCGGCGGCCCTTCGGTTTGACCGCGAAGGTCTGTTTCACCGCCTCCAGCATGATCAGGCCGGAAAAGGCGGGCCACAGCCGCTGGCCGGCCTGTTCGAACCCGTCCGCCCAGCCGGCCGTCCATTGCAGCGGCGGGGCGAACAACGCCCGCGACCAGGCCACCGGCTCCAGCTGGGCGTCGCGCACCAGCTTTTCCAGCTGGCCGCGGGTGAAGGGCGCGCCATGGCCGAGCGGCGTCGACTCGGCATTGCACCAGACGCCGCGGCGATTGGCTGCCGCCACGATCACACGTCCGGCCGGCGCCAGCACCCGCCAGACCTCGCGCATCAACTCCAGTGGGTTCTCGGCCTCTTCCAGAGCGTGGATGACCAGGATGCGGTCGAACAGGGCGTTGGGAAAGGGCAGCGCGCCTTCCTCGGCCAGGCAGGCCAGCACCGCGCCGGTCGCCGGCCAGACCTCGACGCCCTGCTGGGCCGGCATGGCCGCCACGGTCCGCCGCGCCGGCCCGCGAAACATTTCCAGATAGGGGGTGGCGTAGCCCAGACCCATGACGTCCAGCGCGCCCGCGTCGCCCCAGGCCTCGACCAGCTTTCGGCCGACGACGCGTCGCGTCGCCTGGCCAAGCCGGCTCGCATAGAAGTCACGAAGCTCTAGAACGTCTCGGCGCATCGGCTCGAAAATGGGCTATGTTGATGGAGGCGATCCGGCGCGGACCGCCTTGAGGTACGGAAAGGACTTAGAGATGCCGCTGACCGTCCGCCAGTTTCCCTGCCTTTCCGATAATTATGGGTTTCTCGCCCGCGACGAGGCGAGCGGCAAGACAGCCTGCATCGATACGCCCGATGCGGCCGCCATCCTGCGCGAGCTCGACGTGCTCGGCTGGAGCCTCGATCTGATCCTCAACACCCACTGGCACCCCGACCACGCCGGCGGCAATGGCGAGATCAAGGCCAAGACCGGCGCGACCATCGTCGCCCCGCCCGAGGTCGAACGCATCTCGCCCATCGACCGCAAGGTCGGCCATGGCGATGTGGTCGAGCTGGGCGATACCCGGTTCGAGGTGATCGACACCGGCGGCCATACGCTTGGCCACATCACCTATTTCGACGCCGCCGACCAGATCGCCTTCGTCGGCGACACCATGTTCGCGCTGGGCTGCGGGCGCCTGTTCGAGGGCACGGCCGAGCAGATGTGGGCCAGCCTGTCGCGGCTGGCGGCCCTGCCTGGCGAGACGGCGGTCTATTGCGCCCATGAATACACGGCCTCGAACGCCCGCTTCGCGCTCTCCATCGACGACGACCCGGTGCTGAAGGCGCGCGCCGCCGAGGTCTTCGCCGCCCGCGAACGCGGCGAGCCGACCGTGCCGACCACTATAGCCCGCGAAATCGCCACCAACCCCTTCCTCAAGGCCGGCGGCGCCAAGCGATTCGGCGAGGTGCGCGCGGCCAAGGACGCCTTCCGCGGCTGATGGGCGGCAATCTGATCACCTATGCCTGGATCGCGTTCGGCAGCGCCCTCGGCGGGGTGGCGCGCTATGGCTGCTCGCAGCTGATCGCCAACTGGTTCGGCCAGACCTTTCCATGGGGCACACTGCTGGTGAACATTCTCGGATCGTTCATTATCGGCTTCTTCGCGACCATGACGGGGCCCGACGGCCGGCTGATGGTCGCGCCGGACATACGCCTCTTCGTCACCGTGGGCATCTGCGGTGGCTACACCACCTTCTCCTCCTTCAGCCTGCAGACACTGAATCTGATCCAGGACGGTGAGATGGTGCGGGCGGGGATGAATGTCGGCGCGTCGGTGGTTCTGTGTCTGGTCTCGGTCTGGCTCGGCTATGTCGCGGCCGCGGCCCTGAACGTCGTGAGAGGGAGCTGACCATGCAGGCGCCGCAAGAGGCCATGCTGCTCAGAATCTATACCGAGGAAGGCAAGCGGGACGGCGACGGACCGCTGTACGAACACATCGTCATGAAGGCGCGCGAGGCCAAGCTCGCCGGGGCCACCGTCTTGCGTGGGCCGATGGGCTACGGACAGACCGCCGTCCTGCATACCGCCAAGATTCTCGATCTGTCGGCCAAGCTGCCGCTGGTGATCGAGATCGTCGACGCGGAGGACAAGATCAGGGCCTTCCTCGCAGGGCTGGACGATTTGCCCGACCTTGGTCTGGTCACACTGGAAAAGGTCGAGGTCGTCCACTACGGCGGCAAGGCGGGCCGTTAGCGCCCAAAGGCCAGTTCGACCCGGCGCGAGGAGGGTCGACCCTGGAGTTCGCCGAGCGGCGCGCCGGGCTTGGGCGCCACCACCACTTGCAGAACCCCGTTGACCAGCGCCACCGAGGCCTTGCGGCCGGAGGTCAGCATGACCTTGGCGAGCCTGGCCAGGGAACGCCTCCCATCGGGAAGTCGCGAGATGGCGATCAC
>CALAEG010000081.1 GCA_937890965.1 uncultured Caulobacteraceae bacterium
CGGGTCCTGCTCTGCGGCCTGCTGATCGCCGGCGCCGTCCTGACCAAGGGGGTGGCCGGCCTGGCGCCCGGTGTCGGCGTGTTCGCCTATGTGCTGATCAAGGGGCGCTGGCCGCGTCTGTTCAAGGCGCCCTGGTACGTCATGGCCGGCCTTGTCGTGGTGGTCCTGGTCGGCGGTTTCTACCTGCTGCGCGAGCACTTGGCGCCCGGCTACCTGGCGGCGGTGGCCGACAACGAGCTGGGCCACCGCTTCCTGCGGGGCATGAACGGTCACATCCAGGCGCCGTACTACTATGTCCAGTACATCATCGAGCTCTTCTCGCTCGGCCCCTTGGTCCTGCTGCTGTTCGGCGCGCTGTTCCTGGGCTGGAAACCGACCCGGTCGGCCGCCTTCCTGACCTATGCCAACCTTGTGGCCCTGAGCCTGTTTCTGGTTCTCAGCTTCAGCCGCACCAAGATCTTCTGGTACGCCGTGCCGATCTACCCGATCGTCTCGATCGCGCTCGCCATCGTCGCCGAGCGGCTTCTGCAGCGGCTGCCCCACCGGCCCGACCAGCCGGTGCGGCTGGCGCCTCCCATCGTGGCGGTCGCGGCGATCTACATGCTCGGCAATGCGGTGCTGCAGAAGGTCGTCCTGCTGCCCAGGCTCGAAAATACCCCGCAGGCGCGCTATGGGCTGGTCTTCGCCCAGCTGGACGGGCAGGGGCTGCGCCGCATCCGCACGCTGGACGGCGGCGTCGACAATGACGACGGCCTGATCGACTACACGCCGCAGCGAGACTTCTACAGCCTGGTCTGGCGCGCCCGCGGCCTGGACATCCGCGCCGACGACCCCAACCAGCCCATCGTCACGGCGCCCGGCGAGGTGCTGGTGACCTGCGACCCGCGCTATCTGGGCTGGGTCGCGGGGCGCGGCCCATCGCTGACCCGCGTCGCCGATTGCGCGGCCGTGGGTTCAGGCGGCGGGTGACGCCGCCGGCGCCCTGAAGACCCAAAGGCGGCAGAGCAGGAAGAAGACCGCCGAATAGACCGCCATGGCCGAGAGTTGGGCGGCGATGTGCTGGACCGAGCCCGCGCCCAGCACCAGGCCGGCCAGGCGCAGGACCAGCTGGTTCAGCGCAAAGGCGCCAAGGGCCGCGATCAGGTAACGCAGGCCGGTGGCGGAAAGCCCCGCACGGCTGCGGAAGACAAAGTTGCGGCTGAGCAGGAAGCCGACCGTGATCCCAACCGCATAGCTGGCCGCATTGGCCAGGGCCGGGGGCACGCCCAGGATCGGATCGAGCAGCAGCACGACCGCAAAACCGATGGCGGTGTTGACCAGGCCCACCAGGCCGAAGCGGGCGATCAGGCCGACCGCCTCACGCATGGGCCAGCACGTAATATTGCGCGCCGACCGGCAGGCTTTTCATCAGCGGCTCCAATGGCCGCAGGCTGGCTAAGGGACCGGGAAAGAAGCCGGTAAAGGCGGTCTCGATCCGCTCGAAACCGGCCTCGGCCATGCGGGCGCGAAGGGTCCGCGCCCCGATCAGGACGGCGTTCTCGTCGAACGGGCAGGTCGCCACAATGTGCTGGGTGACCGGATTGATTGGATTGTGCTCGAAGATCACCAGGGGCGCGCCGGCCGCCATGGTTCGGCGCAGGCGCCGCAGCAGCTCGACGTGCTCCGCGCCGTCGATGTGGTGGAAGACGCAGGCCGAGAAGGCCAGGTCGACTGAACCTTCGGGCGCGATCGGGCCAAGGCCGTCATAGAGTTCGAAGCGCGCCACGCCGGGGAAGCGCTGGCGTGCGATCGCCAGGCTCAGCTCCGAGACGTCGGTGCCGACGATGTCGGCGTGCGGAAAGTTGCGCCGGAAGTGCGGCGCCGAATTGCCGATGCCGGCGCCGAAATCGAGGATGCTGCGCGGCTCCGGCCAGCCGCGTTTCGACCAGACCCGCCGGATCTCGTCGATCTTGTAGCGGGCGAAATATTCCGGGCTCTCGCCGCTGATCTTCAGGTTCTTGGTGTGAAGCTCAAGATACTCGTCGGCGACCCGGTCGAATTCGGCGATGTCCAAGGCGTCAGGCTCCCGCCTCGTCGTCGGACGCGCGATGAGTGACGATCTCATCGACCAGATAGAGCGGCCGGTGCTTGCCCTGCATATAGACCCGGCCGAGGTACTCGCCGAAAATGCTCAGGCAGATCAGCTGGGCGGTTGAGAAGAAGACCACGATCACCGCCAGGCTGGTCCAGCCCGGCGCCGCCTTGCCGAGCACGAAGCTGGCCACCGCATAGACGGTCAGGCCGATGGCGACGAAGACGCCGAGCGCGCTCATCAGGCCGGCCAGGCGCAGAGGCGCGGTGGAAAAGCTGGTCAGGCCGTCGATCGCCAGCCGCATCATCTTCGGCAGGGTGTAGCCGGTGGCGCCGGCGTGGCGCGGGTCGCGGTCGTAGAGCAGTTCCACCTGCTTGCCGCCCAGCCAGGCGATCATGCCGCGCAGGAAGCGGTCCTGTTCCGGCATGGCGTTCAGCCGCTCGACGATCCGCCGCGACATCAGCCGAAAGTCGCCGGTGTCCTTGGGAATCTCGACCTCGGCCATGGCCCCCAGCAGCTTGTAGAACAGGCTGGCGCTGGCCAGTTTGAAGCGGCTCTCCTTGGCCCGCTCGCGCCGGCGGCCATAGACGACGTCGCAACCCTCATCCATGCGCCGCATCATCTGGCCGAGCAGCTCGGGCGGGTCCTGCAGGTCGGCGTCGATGATCATCACCCGCTCACCGCGCGCCAGGCCGAGGCCCGCGGTGACTGCCAGCTGGTGGCCATGATTGCGGGCCAGGTTGACGCCGACGACGTTCGAGCACGCCCGCGCCTGGGCCTCGATCAGCCGCCAGGAGCCGTCGCGGGAGCCGTCATTGACCAGGATGAGTTCGAAATCGTCTCCGCAAGCCGCCCGCGCGGCGGCCAGCGTGCGTTCGCAG
>CALAEG010000082.1 GCA_937890965.1 uncultured Caulobacteraceae bacterium
AGATTGGTCAGTGACTGGAGTTCAGACGTGTGCTCTTCCGATCTGTGGTCGCCGCCGGGGTCGCCAAGTGCCGGGCCGACCATGTGACCATTTCCGGCTATGAGGGCGGCACGGGCGCCTCGCCGCTCACCTCGCTCACCCATGCCGGCTCGCCCTGGGAGATCGGCCTGGCCGAGACCCAGCAGGCCCTGGTCGAGAACGGCCTGCGCGGCCGCATCGCGGTCCAGGCCGACGGCGGCCTGCGCACCGGCCGCGACGTGGCCGTGGCCGCGCTGCTGGGCGCCGATGAGTTCGGCTTTGCAACGGCGCCGCTGATCTCGGTCGGCTGCATCATGATGCGCAAGTGCCACCTGAACACCTGTCCGGTGGGGGTAGCGACCCAGGATCCGGTGCTGCGCGCCCGCTTCACCGGCCAGCCCGAGCACGTGATCAACTACTTCTTCTTCGTCGCCGAGGAACTGCGGCTGATCATGGCCGAGATGGGCTTTCGCACCATCAACGAGATGATCGGGCGCTGCGACCGGCTGGACGTCGCGCCGGCGGTCGACCACTGGAAGGCGGCGGGGATCGACCTTTCCCGCCTGCTCTACCAGGCCGAGGTCGATCCCTCGGTGGCCCGCTGGAACTCCGAGCGGCAGAACCACGGCCTGGAATCGGCGCTCGACCACGCGCTGATCGCTGCGGCCGGACCGGCCCTGGATGGCGGCGCCCCGGTACGCATCGAGCAGACCATCCGCAACATCAACCGCACGGCGGGCGCCATGCTGTCGGGTCAGATCGCGCGGCGGTTCGGCCATCAGGGCCTGCCGGACGAGACCATCTCGGTGCGCTTCACCGGCGTGGCGGGGCAGAGCTTCGGCGCCTTTCTGGCCCACGGCGTCACCCTCGACCTTATCGGCGACGCCAACGACTATGTCGGCAAGGGCCTGTCCGGCGGCCGGGTGATCGTCCGCCAGCCGGAGGAGGCCAAGCGCGAGCCGACCGAGAACATCATCGTCGGCAATACCGTCCTCTATGGCGCCATCGCCGGCGAGGCCTATTTCCAGGGCGTGGCCGGCGAGCGGTTCGCGGTGCGCAATTCCGGAGCGGTCGCGGTGGTCGAGGGCGTTGGCGACCACGGCTGCGAATATATGACCGGCGGGGTGGTCGTCGTGCTGGGCGATACCGGCCGCAACTTCGCCGCCGGCATGTCGGGCGGCGTGGCCTATGTCTACGACCCGCAGGGCCGCTTCGGCACCCTCGCCAACCTGGCCATGGTCGATCTCGAGCGCGTCGGACCCGCCGCCTCCAACGCCCAATCGGGCGACGAGGCGCGTCGGCCGAGGCAGCGGGCCCTTGGCGCCCACGACAGCGGCATGGGCGACATGCTGACCTTCGACGCCGAGCGCCTGCGCATCCTGGTCGAGCGGCACCTGCTGCACACCAAAAGCGCCCGCGCGCGCATGCTGTTGGAGAATTGGGACGAAGCGCTTACCCATTTCGTCAAGGTGATGCCGAAAGACTATCGTCGCGCCCTGACGGACCTGGAAGCTGAACGGCTGGCGGCCAAAACCGTCGCCGCGGAATAGCCGGCGAAACCCTAAGGCCTTGGAGTAAGACCATGGGCAAGCCGACAGGCTTCCTGGAGATTGAGCGCCACGACCGCGGCTACGAAAAGCCGGCCGCGCGCCTGAAGACATGGGCGGAATTCGTCAAGCCGCTACCGGCCGCCGAGGTCGCCCAGCAGGCGGCGCGCTGCATGGATTGCGGCATTCCGTTCTGCCACCAGGGCTGCCCGGTCAACAACCAGATCCCCGACTGGAACAACCTGGTCTATCGCGACCAGTGGCGGAATGCGCTTTCCAACCTGCACTCCACCAACAACTTTCCGGAGTTCACCGGCCGCATCTGCCCGGCGCCGTGCGAGGCCTCCTGCACGCTGAACATCGACGACAACCCGGTGACCATCAAAACCATCGAGTGCGAGATCGTCGATCGCGGCTGGCGTGAAGGCTGGATTGAGCCCGAGGCGCCGGCGCAGCTCAGCGGACGCAGAGTCGCGGTGGTGGGATCGGGGCCGGCAGGCATGGCGGCCAGCCAGCAACTGGCCCGCGCCGGCCACGCGGTGACCCTGTTCGAAAAGAACGACCGGATCGGCGGCCTGCTGCGCTATGGCATCCCCGACTTCAAGATGGAGAAGCACCATATCGACCGCCGCGTGGCCCAGATGGGCGCGGAGGGGGTCGAGTTCCGCACCAATGTCGAGGTCGGGGTCACGCTCACGGTCGAGGCCCTGCTGGCGGAGTTCGACGCCGTGGTGCTGTCCGGCGGCGCGGAGCTGCCGCGCGACCTGGAACTGCCGCCGCACGAGCTGGCCGGCATCCATTTCGCCATGGGCTTCCTGACCCAGCAGAACAAGCGCGGGGCCGGCGACGACGAGGCGATCGCCGCGCCTGACGGCGCCATCTCGGCCAAGGGCAAGCACGTGGTGGTCGTCGGCGGCGGCGACACCGGCTCGGACTGCATCGGCACTTCCAACCGCCAGGGCGCGGCCTCGGTCACCCAGCTGGAGATCATGCCGCAGCCGCCGGAGCACGAGAACAAGGCCCTGACCTGGCCCGACTGGCCGCTGAAGATGCGCACCTCGTCATCGCAGGAAGAGGGCGCCGAGCGCGACTGGGCGGTGCTGACCAAGCGCGCCATAGGCGAGGACGGCCGGCTGACAGCGCTGGAATGCGTCCGCGTCGACTGGTCGATGGGCGAGGACGGCCGCATGCGCATGGGCGAGGTCGCCGGCAGCGAATTCGAACTCAAGGCCGACCTCGTGTTGCTGGCCATGGGCTTCCTCGGGCCCCGCCGCGAGGCGATGATCGAGCAGGCCGGCGTCGAGCTCGACCCGCGCGGCAACGTCAAGGCCAATGTGGTCGACTATCGCACCACCACGCCCAAGGTCTTCGCCTGCGGCGACATGCGTCGCGGCCAGTCCCTGGTGGTCTGGGCGATCCGCGAAGGCCGCCAATGCGCCCGCGCCGTCGACGCCTTCCTGATGGGCGCCAGCGACCTGCCGCGCTAGTTCAGCCGCGCCACATTGAACAACGACTGCGGCTCCTGGCGTTCGACCACGGCGGTCCAGGCGGGCAGGGCGGCCAGCCAGGCCGCCAGCTTGCCCCGGGCGCCGGGATCGCCGCCGCGCACGCCGGCGTTCGCCGCGACCAGCTGCAGGTCGGCGGCGTGCAGGGCGGCGCGCGCCGCGTCCGCCTTCGGCTGGTCGTAGCGTTCATAGACCAGGCCCAGCTGGCCGCGCGCCGCGTCGGCCATGAAGGCGGCGGTGGCGGGGTCCTTGTGGTCAAGGGCGGCGATGGCGGTCTGCACGGCGCGCCGCGCATTGCCGATATAGGTCGCGGCGCGCAGCGGCTCGCGCACCGCCGTCGGACAGGCGCCTGGCGACAGGGCGCGCACATAGGCGGCCAGGCCCGCCATCACCGCCGGCGGCGGCTCGGCGCCGTCGAACTCCTGGGTGACGATGCCGTGGATGAAGGCCGCCAGCGCCGGGTCGCCGGGCGCCTGGGAGATCTTCAGCCGCGCCTTGGGGCCGCTCAGGTCGGGAATCGGCTTGGGATTATCGATGCCGTCGTCGCGATGGGTGCTGAACAGCGCCGTGGTCACGTCCGCCGTTCCCGGCGCGCCAGACAGGCCGGGGAAGAAGAAGTCCGGGTTGCCGCGCCCGTCGCGGTGGCAACTCTCGCAGGCCAGACCCGCGCGCGACGCCTGGCCGCCCAGGGTCAGCGGGGTGCGGAACGCCGCCCGGCCCACCTCGATCTGGTAGGCGACCCGCGGATCGCTCGCCGGCGTCAGGCATTCCGTGGGCAGGGAGCCGAGCGCGCGGCCGCGATCGGCGCTGGGCGCCAGCCAGCGCGCGGCGTGGATGACGCTGAGGTCGATCCTGCCGGCGGCGAGCGCGAAGACCGCCGCCAGGCCGGCGCCTAGAGCGGGATGAGGAAAAGTGCGAAGCGGTTTTCCGCCCGCATCCCGCTCTAAACGTTTAGAATCGATCACGTTTATGATTTTGGATTGATTCAATCCAAAAATCATCGTGATCTAGGACTGCGGCGGCCCGCCCTTGTCGATCCACCGACGCAGGTCCTCCGTCTCGACGCAGCCGAAGGTGCAGACGGTCTCGAGCTTGGCCAGCATGCGGCGCGCGCCCGCCATGTCGCCGCGCACCACCATCAGCTCGCCATAATATTCGGTGGCCCCGACATGGTTCGGCGCGATGGCCAGGGCCTGGCGATAATAGGCCTCGGCCTTATCGTACTGGTGCAGCTTGCGGTAGGTGTAGCCGGTATAGGTGAGCACGTCCGGATGCGGCCCGAACACCTGTTGCGCCGCCTTCAGCGCCACTAGTGCGTCGTCGTAGCGGCCCTGGTTGATCAGCCGCACCGCCTGGACGTAGGCGCGATCGCCGCTCGCCGCATCGGCCAGCAACAGGCTGGGCGGCCGGCTATTGGCCGCGGTCTTCGGCGCCATGGCCGCCTGCACGGTGGCCACCGCCGCCTTCAGATCGGCGGACTGCGGGCAGGTGTCGCCACAGGCGGTGGCGCGGGTCTGCAGGATGTCGAGCTGGGCCTTGGCCTGGTCGGCCTGGCCGAGCTTGGCCAGGGTCACCGCCAGTTCGCGCCGCGCCGGAATCTGGTTCGCATCTTCCTTGAGCGACCGTTCGTACATGTGCTGGGCGCCCTTCAGGTCGCCGAGCCCGGCCTTGGACATACCCGAATAGAAGAGGGTGTCGGCGTCGTGCGGCAGGCTGTCGAGAACATGGTCGAAGTCGCGCTGGGCGTCGCGGAACTTGCCGGCCTGGAGATCGGTCAGACCCTTCTGATACTCGACGGAGGGATCGTATTGCGGCGTCGTGGCGCTGGGCATTCCGCCCGGGCCCATGCCGGCGCCCATGCCCATCGAGCTGCCGCCCATGCCGCCGCCGGAGGCGAACGCGGCGGCCGGCAGGCTGGCGATCATCAGGACGCCGGCCAGAAGTACGGGTCTCAGGCTGCGAGCGATCATGACAATCCTCCCCTTGGAAGCCCAATGGCGGGAATTATTCCACGATCCCCGGTGGAAGTCACCTAGGGGAAACCCAGCCCGATCGCGGGGCTCAGCCGAGTGCTGTGCGGCGGTCCGCGGCCTCGTCCATCTGCTTGCGCCAGGCCGTGCGCAGGACGTTGCGGCGGGTGGGATAGCGCTGGTCGAGAAACTCGGCCGTCACCACCCGATCAGTGCGGAAGTGGCGAAAGTCGAGCCTGAGTTCGCACCAGGCGATGATGATGCGCGCCGCCTCGAAATAGCCGATGCCGATCGGCCAGACGATGCGCTCGGTCTGACGCTCGTCCTCGTCGCGATAGCACAAGGCCACCTTGCGCTGGCTGTGGATCCAGGCGCGCAACTGGGTCAGGTCGATGGTGTCAGGCCGCGCGCGTGGTGCGCCGGAGGCGCTGACCGTCGAATCGACCAGGAAAGGCCGCAGGTGTTCGGGGATCACCGCGCCGATCTTGGCGATCAGGTCGCGCGCGGCGGTGGCCAGGGCGACATCGCCTCGTCCCGCCACCCATTGCGCGCCCAGCACCGCCGCCTCGATCTCGTCGGGGGTCAGCATCAGGGGCGGCATGTCGAAGCCGCGGTCGAGCACATAGCCGATGCCCGCCTCGCCGCGGATCGGCACCCGCTGGGCGATCAGCTCGGCCATGTCGCGATAGATGGTGCGCAGCGAGGTTTCCAGCTCGCCAGCCACGTCGCCGGCCGTCACCGGCCGTGAGGCGCGGCGCAGGATCTGGATGATCTGAAAGAGGCGCTCCGTTCTTCGCAAATCCCGCGCTCCCATCGTCAGTGCTGACAGCATGGTGGCAGCAGGGAGGCTCTACGAAAAGCCTGCATTTCGAGGAGAGCGCCAATGATCACCCTCTACACCTTCGGCCCCAACTTCGGCCTGCCTGACGCCAGCCCGTTCGCGCTGAAGAGTGAGGTCCATTTGAAGATGGCCGGCCTAGGCTACCAACTGGCGTTCGACGGCCTGCAAGCCGCGCCCAAGGGCAAGCTGCCCTATCTCGACGACGACGGGACCGTGGTCGCCGACTCCGTCTTCATCCGCGATTATG
>CALAEG010000083.1 GCA_937890965.1 uncultured Caulobacteraceae bacterium
CCAACATAGGTTCGGGCGGACGAAATGATGAGAGGGCGCGCGAAGCTGTTGTCGCCGGCCCCACCACACTATATTGCCGGCCCGCGAGCAGGTGAGGTGGCCGAGCGGTCGAAGGCGCACGCTTGGAAAGCGTGTATAGGTTTACCCCTATCGAGGGTTCGAATCCCTCTCTCACCGCCACTCACCTCGCGGCCCGTTCGGCGCGCCGCGGAACAGGGCGGCAAATCCCATGGCGCCGTTCAGGCGCAGGCGCCTAAAGTCTTGGCGCCGGGAACCGCATGTGGCTTGCAACGTCTGCGCGCGGAAGAACTCAAGATTGACTGAACGGCGTTATTCCATAGAGTGCCGGGCCACATTGTGACGCTGCCGTCACATTCACATTCGCTGATGGGGGCGAACATGGCCGAGAGGCTCTCGAACACTAGAATCATGGCGCTTGCGGGCGCGGCGCTGATCGTCGTGACCGGCGGGGTGGTCTATTTCGGCCACATCTATCCGCTGCAAGGCGGCACGGTGACGGGCACGATCGCGCCGGCCGAGCGCTATCGCTCGAGCCAGCTCCAGAATCAGGATGTCCAGCTCGGCGACGACTCGGTGCCGGCGCTGATGCAGACCGACGCCTTCGAGCTGATGGTCAAGAACCCGTCCTTCCGCCAGCTGGCGATGGATCCCGGCTTTCAAGCCCTGGCGCAGAACCCGGCGGCGCTGAGCGCCATGGCGCAAAACCCGAAGGCCTTCACCGCCCTGGCGCAGGACCCCAAGGCTTTCGCCCAAATGGCCGCCCAGGCGGCCAACAGCCAGGCCTTTAGTTCCCAGGCCTTCACCGCGATGGCCTCCAACGCCAAGGCCATGAGCGCGCTCTCCGCCGATCCGCACATGTTCGCGGCCATGGCCTCACACGCCCAGGCCTTCGCCGCCTTCTCGAGCCAGCCGGCGGCCTTCCAGGCCATGGCGGCCAATCCCAAGGCCTTCGCCGCCTACGCCGGCAACCCGCAGGCCTTCGCCGCGGCGGCGTCGAACGCCAAGGCGGTCTCCTCAATGGCCGCCAACGCCGAGGCCTTCCAGGCCCTGGCCCAGGACGCCAAGGCCATGTCGGCGATCCGCGCCGATTCTCAAGCCTTCTCGGCCATGGCGTCGAACGCCCAGGCGTTCCAAGCCTTTGCGGCCAACTCCAAGGCCTTCCAGTCCGCGGCGACGTCGAGCGCGTTTGCCGCCATGGCCGCCAATGCCCAGGCCTTCCAGGCCCTGGCGGCCAATCCGGCCGCTCTGGCGAGCGCGGCCCAGTCGGCGGCGCAGTTCGCCAGCGCGGCCTCTTCGGCCCAGTCGATGAGCGCAATGGCCTCCAACAGTCAGGCCTTCTCGGCCATGGCGTCCAACGCCAAGGCTTTCTCCGCCTTCGCCAGCCAGCCGGCGGCCTTCCAGGCCATGGCGGCCAATCCCAAGGCCTTCGCCGCCTACGCCGGCAACCCGCAGGCCTTCGCCGCGGCGGCGTCGAACGCCAAGGCGGTCTCCTCAATGGCCGCCAACGCCGAGGCCTTCCAGGCCCTGGCCCAGGACGCCAAGGCCATGTCGGCGATCCGCGCCGATTCTCAAGCCTTCTCGGCCATGGCGTCGAACGCCAAGGCGTTCCAGGCGCTCGCCGCCAACGCCCAGGCCTTCCAGGCCCTTGCCGCCAACCCACAGGCGCTAGCCTCCATGGCCGTGAGCGCCCAGGCCTTCGCCTCGAAGGCGGCGGCCGCCAATATGGCGGCCTCGGGAATCAACGCCCAGGCGGCGGCCGCGATGGCGCAATATCCACAGGCCTTCGCGTCCATGGCCGCCAATTCCCAGGCGTTCCAGGCCCTGGCGGCCAATCCAAAGGCGATGTCGGCCCTGGCGTCGAATGCCCAGGCCTTCCAGTCGGCGGCCAGCCAGCCGGCCTTCGCCGCGCTGGCGGCCAATCCGGCGTTCGGGGCCGCGCTGTCCAGCCCGGGCTTCGCCAAGGCGCTTAGCCAGTAAGCTTTCAAGGGGTCCGGGGGGACGCGTTGCGGTTTCAGTGCGGCCTTATCGGCGCGGCGTTGGCGTTTGTCTGGTGCGGCGTGGCGCTGGCCCAGGCCGAGGCCGGCGCCCCGACCATTCCGTTCCCGGTGCAGCCGCCAGCGCCCACCACCGAAGGCGGGCCGGTGGCCGCGCCGGCGTCTCCGGGTGAGTCCAACACCGCCCAGCCGACGCCGCCCAAACCGCCAGCGGCGCCTGGTTTCCTGGACGAGATCGACCTGAACTCGCTGCAGACCAAGGATCTGCGGCTGCTCTATTTCGACCCGTCGGAGACCTATCTGACGCCCTATGTGGCGCGCAGCTTCGAGAACTCCATGGCCTTCCAGCAGAAGACCTGGGGCTGGAAGCCGTGGGACAAGACCACCGTGCTGTTGAAGGACTTTTCCGACTACGGCAACGCCGCGGCGCGGGGATCGCCGAACAACGCCATCCTGGTCGACATCGCCCCGCTCAGCCAGACCTTCGAGACCTTCTCGGCCGGCGAGCGGTTCTTCACCCTGATGAACCACGAGTTGACCCACGTGGCGACCATGGACGTCTGGAACAGCACCGACGCCGGCTGGCGGACCTTCTTCCAGGGCAAGCCGATGCCGCTGCAGGATCATCCGGAATCGATCCTGTACAACTACCTAGCCACGCCACGGGTGAACGTGCCGCGCTGGTATCTGGAGGGCAGCGCCGTCTTCATGGAGACCTGGATGGCCGGCGGCTATGGCCGCGCCCAGGGCGCCTATGACGAGATGGTCTTCCGGGCCATGGTTCGCGACAAGGCGCGTTTCTACACGCCGCTCGGCCTGGAATCGGAGGGCACCGCCGTCGACTTCCAGGTCGGGGTCAACGACTACCTCTACGGCACGCGGTTCATGAGCTATCTGGCCCTGACCCGCTCGCCGGACAAGCTGGTGCAGTGGCTGCGTCGCGACGAGGGCAGCGCGCCCTATTACTCCGTGCAGTTCAAGAAGGTGTTCGGCCAGTCGCTCGACGAGGTCTGGAACCAGTGGATCGCGTGGGAACACGACTTCCAGGCCACCAACCTGGCCTCGGTCAGCCAGTATCCCCTGACGCCCCTGCAGCACCTGACCCCGCGGGCCCTGGGCTCGGTCTCCCGCGCCTTCATCGATCCGAAGACCGGCGAGATGGTCGGCGCCTTCCGCTATCCCGGCGTGATCGGCCACGTCGGGGTCTTGTCCCTGGGCTCGGGCCAGATCCGCCATCTGGTCGATATCAAGGGCGCCATGCTCTACCAGGTCACGTCGATGGCCTATGACTCGGACGCGGGCAAGGCCTACTACACCACCGACAACTACGCCTATCGCGACATCATGCAGGTGGATATCGCCACCGGTAAGACCAAGATGATGATCCGCGACGGTCGCATCGGCGACATCGTGATGAACCCGCACGACAAGTCGATCTGGGGCTTTCGCCACCTGAACGGCCTGGTCACCCTGGTGCGCATCGACCCGCCCTATACCGGCTGGACCCAGGTCCACACCTTTCCCTATGGCCGCATCCCCTTCGATCCGGACATCTCGCCCGACGGGACCCTGCTCTCGTTTTCGGTCGGCGAGATCAACGGCGACCAGGCGGTGAAGGTCTACAAGATCGACGACCTGACCCAGGACGATCCGCAGCCGGTCGCCCAGCTGACCCTGGGCACCTCACAGCCGGAGAGTTTCGTCTTCTCCCCCGACGGCAAATATCTCTATGGCAGCTCCTACTACACCGGCGCGTCCAACATCTATCGCCTGGACCTGGCCACCCAGAAGGTTGACGCGGTCTCGAACGCCTCCACCGGCCTCTTCCGCCCGATCCCGCAGGCCGACGGCTCGATGATCGCGTTTGAATATACCGGCCAGGGCTTCACCCCGGTCCGTTTCGACCCCAGGCCGCTGGACAATGTCGGCTCCATCAAGTTCCTCGGGACCCAGGTCGCCGACCAGCATCCCGAGGTGAAGGGCTGGGCGGTCGGCTCGCCGGCCAAGGTGCCGCTGCAGTCGATGATCGTGGCCCAGGACAAGTATTCGCCCTTCCAGGCCATGCGGCTGGACGCCGAGTATCCGGTGATCGAGGGCTATAAGGGCCACGCCGTCTACGGCTGGCACTTCATCGTCGAAGACCCGATGCAGTTCGACCAGCTGACGCTGACGGGCGGCTACTCGCCGGCCGGTGACCTTTCGCGCGGCGAGCAATGGCACGCCGATGTCGACTTCCACACCATCGCCTGGAATTTCGAGTACTGGCACAACGACGCCGGCTTCTACGACCTGTTCGGGCCCACCGAGCGGGCGCGCAAGGGCGACGCCTTCAGCGTCGACTACCATAAGCCGCTGATCTACGACCTGCCGCGCGAACTCGATTTCACCGCCAAGCTGGCCCGGTATATCGGCCTCGACACCCTGCCCGGGGCGCAGAACGTGTCGACCGGGCGCGAAGACCAGAACATCACCTCGGTGCGGCTGGCGCTGAAATACACCGACACCACCCAGTCTCTGGGCTCGGTCGACTATGAGCGCGGCCTGGTGTGGAACCTGGCCTATGACGACGACATCTCCGACGGCGGAAACTATCCGAAGGCACGCGGCGGTTTCGGGGTCGGCGTTCCGGTCGGCGCCAACCACTCGTCGGTCTGGTTCTACGGCGCCGGGGGCATCGCCGGCGGCGCCAGCAGCAACCCGCTGGGCAGCTTCTATCTCGGCGCCTTCGGCAACAACTATGTCGATGACGGCGAGGTGAAGCGCTATCGCGACTGGGACAGTTTTCCCGGCTTCGACATCGACGCGATCACCGCCCGCGGCTTCGCCAAGGGCCTGGTGGAGTGGAACCTGCCGCCCCTGCGCTTCGCCAATATCGGCCGGCCTAGCCTCTTCCTCAGCTCGCTGCGCCCGGCGCTGTTCGCCGGCGTCATGGAGGTCGAGCAGCCGGGGGGCGCTCCCGGGCGGACGCTGGAATCCCTCGGCGGCCAGGTCGACCTGAACTTCACCGCCGCGCTTCGCCTGCCGATGACGCTGTCGTTCGGCGCGGCGGAGGGACTGGAGCGCGGCCAGCCCGGACACACCGAGCTGATGGTTTCGCTCAAGATTCTGTAAAGGGGGCTGCCATGGACCCCATGTTGCTCAAGGCCGTCATCGCGCTGGCGCCCGTGCTCGTCTGCCTGATGGTGTTCGAGCGCGTCGACGCTTTCCGGCTGATCGGCCTGCGCGAAATCGGCCTGCTGCTGCTGGGCGGCGGCCTGCTGGCGGCCGCCAGCTATGTCGCCAACGGCAGCGTGCTCGACCAGTTCCCCTTGCGCCAGACCAGCTATTCGCAGTGGGTCGCGCCGGTGGTCGAGGAGAGCCTGAAGGCCGTGCTGCTGATCGGCCTCTTCGCCTACAACCGTATCGGCTATCTGATCGACGCGGCCATCGCCGGCTTCACCGTCGGCGCGGGCTTTTCCGTGGCCGAGAACATCTTCTATCTGCACGAATTCGCTCATGCGACCCTGAGCGTCTGGCTGGTGCGAGGCTTTGGCACTGCGATCATGCATGGCGGCGCGGCGGCCATCTTCACGGTCCTGTCCCAGGTGCTCTACACGCCGCGCCTGCGCCTCGACGCCGACCGCTTCCACTTCAACATCCTGCTGTTTTTGCCAGGCCTGGCCGCGGCCATCGCCCTGCATGCGGGCTTCAACCATTTCACCGACGCCCCGATCGAGGCCATGGCGGTGGTGCTGCTGGCCGTGCCGCTGGGCCTCTTCGTCATTTTTTCGCTCGGCGAGCGCTACGCCCATCGCCGGCTGGCCGAAAACCGCGAGGCCCACGGCAAGCTGCTGGAGGATATCGATTCAGGCGCCTTCGCCGACACCAATAACGGCCGCGCGCTCAAGGCCCTTGGCGAGCGCATGGGTCCGGAGGGCGAGCGCGACCTGTTCGACTATGTCCACCTGCACACCGACCTGGTCGTCCGCGCCGAAACCAGCCTGCTGGCGATGGAAGTGCACGAGGCGACGGCCTTCCGCGACGACGTGCGCGAGCGTTTCCATCAGCTGCACGCGCTTGAGCGGCGGTTGGGCATGAGCCCGGTGATGGCCGTGCGCCAGCATCTGCATTTCTCCCGCAACGACCTCTGGGAGATGCACGAACTGGAAAGCCACGCGCCGAAGAAGGCATGAGCAACCCGAGCGCCATCGAACGCCGGCGCGCCATCGCCGGCCGCGCCGCCCAACCGTACGCCGACAACCCCGCCGTCGCCGCCGTCCTCCTGGCCGGCCCCGTCGCCCGAGGCCTCGCCGACGCGTTCTCGGACATCGAGCTGGATATCTACTGGCGGCGGCCGCCCAGCGACGAAGAGCGTATCGCGACGGTCGAGGGCGCCGGATGGGAGCGCGTCTACGCCGAGGAAGACGAACATGAGTGGGCCGACGGCTACAGGATCGACGGCGTCAAGGTCGACGCCGGCAACTTCCTGACCTCGACCATCGACGAGTATCTGACCGCCGCTCTCGAGCACGCCGACACCGAACCCGAGCTGCAGGTGCGGATCACGGCGTTGCTTCAGGGGCAGCCGCTCCACGGCGTGCGCCTGATCGGGGCATGGCGCGACCGGTGCGCGACCTACCCGCCGTCGCTGGCCATGGCGATGGTGGCCAAGGGCCTGGCCTTGCGCCCGCGCGAGCGCCTGGACATGCTGGTCGCGCGCGGTGACGTGCTGTTGCTGCATCGCGATCTCGTCGACAACCTGCAGGGCCTGCTCGACGCGCTGTTCGGCCTGAACCGCGTGTTCACGCCGCACCCCTTTCACAAATGGCTGGAGTGGGAGGCGAGCCTCATCGCGCACAAACCCGACGACCTCACTCGGCGCATCCGGCGACTGCTCACCGCGACGCCGAGGGACGCTGTCGACGAGGTCTGCGCGCTCGCCGAGGAGACCTTCGATCTGGTCGCGGCGCATCTGCCCGAGTTCCGGATCGCGCCGGTCCGGCAGGCGCTCGCGTTTCGAAGGACGACCTAGCGCTTCGAAGTGTGCGGCGCGATCGGGTCGCCGGAATCGCGCTCGGCGACGGCCTGTTTGAACCCGACCTCCTCGGCGCGTTCGCGGAACCAGACGCCTTCGGGCGTATGGCGGGCGACGCCGTCGAAGAAGGTGGCCAGCATCTGGGTGGTGGCCAGGCCCATGTTCTCATAGGCCTGGTTGACCACCATCTTGGTCATCATCAGCTGGTTGCGCGGCACCCCGCGCAGCCGCGTGACCAGCGCCTCGACCGCCGCCTCGAGCTCGGCCTCGGGCACGGCGCGGAGCGCCAGGCCCATGGCCGCGGCCTCGCGTCCATCGATCAGGTCGCCGGTCATCATCAGCCGCTTGGCCGCCTGCGGACCCAGCCGATAGACCCACATGGCCGGGGTCGGCACGCCCCAGACCCTGGACGGCGGATAGCCGATGCGAGCGGTCTCGGCCATGATCAGGAAGTCACAACAGAGCGCGATGTCCGAGCCGCCGGCCACCGCCGCGCCATGCACCTGGGCGATGGTGGGTTTGCGCGAGCGCCACAACGCCATGAAGTCCTGGGTGTTGCGCCACATGCCGGCGAAGTCGAGCGTCGGGTCCCAGGGCATTTCCTGGCTGCCCGAGGACCCGCCGCCGTCCGACCGCTCGGCGAAGCGCTTCAGGTCATAGCCGCCGCAGAAGCCGGGGCCGGCGCCCTTGACCACGATGACATGCACGTCCGGATCGGCGTCAGCCTGCTCGACCGCCGCGCGGATCTCGCGCGGCATGCGCTGCTCGATGGCGTTGAAACGCTCGGGCCTGTTCAGCGTGATCGTGGCGACGCGGTCGGCGGTGTCGTAGAGCAGGCTCTCATAGGCCATGGCGTTTCTCCCGGGGCGACGTTGCGCGGACCGACGATGCGCCAGGGGGAGCCTCGGCTTCAATCAACAATGAAGCCGATCGCCTGCCGAGAGTTCACCGCAAAGCTCGACAGCGGCTTGCCCGGGATGATCTTCTGGAAACGGAAGATCACCATGCCGGGGCTGAAGCGCCTTGGGCGATGACACGGAGGCGGCGATGGACGGGTCCTGTCACTGCGGCGCGGTGCGCTGGCGCTTCGAAGGCGTGCCGACATCGGCGACGTCCTGCAACTGCAGCATCTGCCGACGGCATGGCGCGCTCTGGGCTTATGGCTTTGAAGGCGAGGCTTTCACGGTCTCGGGCGAAACCGCGACCTATGTCTGGAATCGCGAGGTGCTCGCGTTCCACTTCTGCGCCCGTTGCGCGTGCGTCGTGGCCTGGCTCACCACAAGTCGCGGCCAGGATGGACGCCTCTACGGCGCGGTGAATCTGCGCCTCGCCGCTGAACCGGACGACGTCGCCGCCGTCCTGATCGTGCACCACGACACGGTGACGATGAGCGATCTTCCCCGCGACGGGCGGTGTGTCGCGGACGTGTGGTTCTGAGCTGGTGATGATCGCCTGCGCCATCGACCTGCTGGTTTCAAACTGAGACGGTGGAAAGCGGCCGGGGCGACCGCTAGGACGAGGGTGCATTCAGGGCCGCTCTGGCGAGGCGGCCGCCGGGCGCGGGGGGAGATCATGGACGAGACCGAAGAGCTGATCGAGCTTTGCGTGCGCGCGCCCGCCACGCAGATGATCGCGGGGCCTGGGATCGAACTGCACATGACGCGCAACTGCGTTCTGGGCCTGACCGACGAGCCCCTGGCCGACTTCAACCGGCTGACCCTGGGCGCCGATCCCGACGCCGAGGGTTTCCTCATTCGAGCCGTGGCGCGGGCGAAGGAACGCGGGCGGCCGCTCTCGGCCGTGATGAGCCCCCAGGCGGCGCAGAGCCTTGCGCCGGTCGCGACGCGGCTGGGCCTCACCGCCGTTGGCGCCGCGCCGCTCATGGTGCTTCGCCCGGACGTCTCCGTTCAACCTGGCCGCCCCACGAAGATCGTCCGCGCGCTCGGCCCGGAGCTGGTCAGCATCGCGGGCGATCTGATCGCCGCCGCCTTCGACACGCCCCGGGATGTCATCGCCAGGTGTATCGATGTTGGCATGACCGAGACCGCGGGCGTGGAGACCTATATCGCCTGGGGCGACGAAGGACCCATGTGCACCGTCTCCGTAACCCCGACGGGCGACACGGCGGGGATCACGCTTATGGCCACGCCGCCCGAGCACCAGCGCGAGGGCATGGGCCGCGCCCTGCTGACCCAGGTGATCGCCGACTACCGGCGCCGCGGGGCGGAGCGCTTCCATCTGGGCTCCAGCGAAGCGGGCCGACGCCTCTACGCAAGCCTCGGCTTCGAACTGGTCGCCGACCTCCCCGTCTGGGTTTTGGAAGGGCCCGTCCCAGCGCCGGACTAGAGGGCCTTGGGCGAACCGGCGTCCGGTCCGAGCTTGCGCGCCCTCTGACTGATTGCGAACATGCCGCCATGCCCGATCCGAGAATGAATTTGTACGCGCAACCACAGCGCCTGGTGCGGATCGGCAGGCGTCGCAAGCTGAATGTGAACCTATCGGGGTCCGGCAGTCCCACGGTGATCCTATCCGCGGGGGCCGGCTGTTCGACCCTGCACTGGGGCCGCGTGCAAGGCCCTCTCGCGCGCACCAACCGAGTCCTTGCCTTCGATCGGGCTGGCATGGGCTTCAGCGACCCTGGTCCGGCGCCAAGGACGACCTCGCGCGTCGTATCCGACCTGCGTGCAGCGCTGGTCGCGCTGGACATTGGGCCGCCGTACGTCCTGGTCGGCCACTCGATGGGAAGCTTCGACGTTCGCCACTTCGCGTTTCTGCATCCGGACGAGGTCGTCGGGATGGTGCTGGTCGATCCTCGCGGGAACCGCCATCAGGAGCGCAGCAACGCCGCGGCGCCGAGTCTCGGCCTCATACAAAGACGCGAGGCGGG
>CALAEG010000084.1 GCA_937890965.1 uncultured Caulobacteraceae bacterium
CTTCTTTGTGTCCGCAGCTCAGCAGGAAGATTTGGACCACGAAAAGCACGAACGGCGCAGTGGCGAGGCCGTGAAGGCCCGGCTCCGCGCCGAAGCCCTCACGTTCGTGCTTTTCGTGTTTTTCGTGGTTGAATCTTGAAGGCGCTGCTAGCTGGGCGTTCTCGTCTCGTGAGGTTCCCGTGGCCATCATTCTTGCCGTCCACGCCCATCCCGACGACATCGAGACCCTGGGCGCCGGGACGCTGGCGCTGCTGGCCAGCCTTGGGCACCGGGTCAGGATCGTCACGGCCACGGCCGGGGACTGCGGCTCGACCGAGCACGACAATGCGGAGACCGGGCGCATCCGAACGGCTGAGGCGGGCGCCGCCGCGGCGATGATCGGGGCCGAGTACGCCTGCGCCGGCTTCGGCGATCTCTCGGTGTTCAACGACGACGCCTCGCGCCGGCGCATGACCGAGATGGTGCGCTGGTCGGGCGCGGAGATCGTCATCACCGCCTCGCCGGTCGACTACCACCCGGACCATGAGGCCGTGAGCGTCCTGGCGCGCGACGCCTGTTTCGCCTCGACCGTGCCCAACTACGCCGCCGGCCCGTCGCAGCCGCTGGCGGCCATTCCGCACCTCTATTTCATGGACTCGATTGGCGGACGCGACCGCGACGGCACGCGCATCCGCCCCGATTTCGGGGTCGATATCGGGCCGTGGATGGAGACCAAGCGCCGCATGCTGCTAGCGCACGAGAGCCAGCACCGCTGGATCGCCAAACAGCACGGCATCGCCGACTATCTGCGGTCGATGGAGGCCTGGGCCGAGCGGCGCGGCCGCGATTTCGGCGTCGCCCACGCCGAGGGGTTCCGCCACTATCGCCACCAACCCTATCCGCGCACGCCGCTTTTGCAGGAGCTGCTGGGCGAGGCGGTGCTGGAACTGGCGGACTGGCCGGCTTGACAGCAACCGGCGATCCGGCGGTTCTATCGCCATGAGCGACGCAAAGGCCCCGCCCGTCGGGTTCGCCGAGATGCAGCGGAAGGGCGAATACTGGCGCATGAGCGGCCCCTATTTCGGCCGCGCCCGCGACGGCGGCGCCGACCAGGCCTTTTTCGCCGACGCCCGGCACTGCAACGCCCAGGGCTTCGTGCATGGCGGCATGTTGAGCGCCTTTCTGGACGGGCTGCTCTCCCAGGCCGTCAGGCTGGCCACCCACGATCCGACGGTGGTCACCCTTCACCTGTCGGTCGACTTCCTGGCCATGGCCAGGAAGGACGAATGGGTGATCGGCGAGAGCCTGGTGACGCGCCAGACCCGCGACGTTGTCTTCGTCGAGGGCCGCCTGCATTCCGGCGGCCGCGACGTCGTGCGCGGCAGCGGCCTTTTCAAGCCGACGCGACCGGCGGGATCTTAGAGGAGAGCGCGGATGGCGGGCCTGAAGGACAAGCGCGGATTTATCGACAAGGATCGGCTCGACCTCTCCGAACGCCAGGCGGTGGAATACTGGATGAAGCGCTGGAAGGTCAGCCGCGACCAGATCACCGCAGCGCACCGCAAGGTCGGCCGCATGGTCAAGGACATCGCCGCCGAGCTTGGCAAGAAGCGTTGAATGAGAAAGGGAGCATAACCAATGACATTGGCTCAACTTTCCAAGGTTAAACTGGAATATTTTCCGCACGGCAAAGGCCCGGAACGCATCGTCTTCATCCACGGCTTCCAGGCCTCGGCGCGCATCTGGAACATGGTGCAGGCGGCCCTGCCCGCCGAACGCTATTCGAGCATCGCCATCAATAATCGCGGCGCCGGCGGCTCCGAGGCGCCGCCGGACGAGGCCGATTTCAGCGTGCCGCACTTCGCCGCCGACGCCTTCGAACTGGTCACCCGGCTGGGTTGGACGGATTTTACCCTGGTCGGCCATTCCCTTGGCGGGGCCACGGCGGCGCAGTTCGCGGTCGATCATCCGGATCTGTTGAAGGGGCTGGTGCTGCTCGATCCCGCCGATCCGGATGGGCGCACGCTGCCGCCGGGGGCGCCCTCGATGGACGAGATGCTCGATCGCATGATGGCCGGACGCCGCGAACAGCAGGCGCGCGGCGGCGGCGGCGACGGCATCGACGCCTCGGGCGCGGGCGCCAATGGCGAACTGATGCGGCTCCTGGCCGAAGACATGCGCAATGCGCCGGAGCGGCGGCTGCGCGGCTCTATGCGCTCGATGTTCGACATCCGGCTGGGCGAGCGGGTGAAGAGCCTGCCCATGCCGGTGATCGTGGTCGGCGGCGACGCCGACGCCCTGATCCCGGTGGCCAATATGCTGGCGACCTGGGCCAAGTACCCGGCCGGAACCGGCCTGCACTTCTGGCATGGGATCGGGCACTCGCCGAACCTGGATTGCCCGGCCGAGTTGGCCGCCCTGCTGGAGCAGTTCATCGAAAAGACCATTCCGGCGCGCGCGGCGGCCTGAACTCTCGATGACCATGCCGATCGTCAGAACGGCCATCCTGCCGCAAGACGCCCCCGGCATCGCAGGGCTCGATACGGCCTTCACCACCCGGCAGGTCTTCGACGTCGCGGTCGTGGGCGAGGAAATCCGGCTCAACCTGCGCACCCTCGACGCCCCCCTGACCAAACGGTTTCCCCTTGACGATCTGCAAGATGCCGACCGGCCCTACGACCAGGCCTGGGTCGCCGTCGAGGACGCGACAATCGTGGGCTTCGCCGCCACGTCCTACGCCTCCTGGAACCGCCGGCTGGTGCTCTGGCACCTCTATGTCGATCCGACCCACCGCCGACGCGGCATCGCCCGTGCGCTCCTGCAAGCCGTCGATGCGCACGCCATCACCCGCGGCGCGCGGACCGTCTGGCTGGAGACCAGTTCGCTGAACGCACCCGGCGTCGCCGCCTATCGCGCCCTGGGCTTCACGCTGAGCGGCGTGGACCTGACGCTGTACGACGGCACGCCGGCGGAGGGCGAGGTCGCGCTCTTCTTCTCCCGCGCCGTCAGGTGATGACCATGGGCGAGAAGACCGCGATGGACTGGATGGCTAGCAGCTTCCGAGCGATTTCCAGACGACGTTTGCTGAAGTCGGCCAGCTTCCACGTGGCGATGCCCGGCTCGACGCTGGTGGGGCAGTGTTCGGTCGGACCCAGATCGTGGCAGAGCGGCGGCTTGGCCGAGGCGCAGCTCAACAGCAGGTCGTCGATCGGGTCGAGGTCCGGCCATGCGTCGAAGCCCAGCCGCGCCGAAAGTTCGATGGCCGCCACGGCCTGGGTCCTGGAAAAGGCGTAGGCCAGGTTGACGATGCTCAGCGCCGCGTTGAGCCGGGTGATGTCGCTACGCATGCTGAGCCGGCCCTGGTCGAACTCCAACCTCTGGCCCCAGATGCCGTGCACGCGATCGGGCTCGGCGCTCAGGATCTCCGCCAACGCGCGGATCTGCGCCGGGGTGAGGAAGGTGTCGTCGTCGATGGCGATATAGTGATCGAAGCCCATCCGGGCCGCAATCGGCACCCGCGCGCCGGCGCCCCGATTGACCTCGGCGCGCTGGAACCAGACCTCGCCCCAGGGGATGTCGTCGCGGCCGCGCAGATCCTCGTCGGCCTGGTCGAGCAGGAAGATGTCAGCGTCAGGCAGCGCCTCGCGCGCCGCCCTGACGATGCGCCCGATATTCTGCGGGCGCCGGTAGTTCTGGATGATCACCGCCAGCGACATGCTCATACTGTGTCCAAGCCCGGATACGCTGTCCATAAGCGCGGCCCGGCGGCGACGTCCCGCTCCGGTCCGACGACGGCTAGGAGCCGATCTGAACTGTGATAACGTAGGACAAAATAACGGGAGCGGAACGATGCACGACCTGGTCATTCGCGGCGGCATGGTGGTCGACGGGACGGGCGCGCCGCCCAGGCGCGCGGACGTCGCGGTCGACGGCGACAAGATCAGCGCGGTGGGCGACATCGCGGCCAAGGGACGGCGCGAGATCGACGCGACGGGCCTGATCGTCACCCCCGGCTGGGTCGACATCCATACCCACTACGACGGCCAGGCGACCTGGGATGCGGTGATGGGCCCCTCCAGCTGGCACGGCGTGACCACGGCGATCATGGGCAACTGTGGCGTTGGCTTCGCGCCGGTCCGGGCGGACGCGCACGACTTCCTGATCGAACTGATGGAAGGCGTCGAGGACATTCCCGGCTCAGCGCTGGCCGAAGGTATCGACTGGAAGTGGGAAACCTTCCCGGAATACCTCGACGCGCTGGAATCAAAGAAGCGCACCATCGACGTCGGCGTGCACGTGCCGCACGCCTCGGTCCGCGCCTATGTGCTGGGCGAGCGCTGCAACACAGACTATGAGCCCAACGCCGACGAGATCGCCCAAATGGCCGAAATCGTGCGCGAAGGCGTCATCGCCGGCGCGCTCGGCTTCTCCACCTCGCGCACGCTTCTGCACAAGGACCTGAAGGGCGTGCACATGCCCGGGACCTTCGCCGGCTCCGACGAGATGCTGGCGCTCGGGCTTTCCATGAAGGGGCTGAAGCACGGCGTGTTCGAGATGGTCTCCGACCACCTCGGCGACGACGACGAGTGGATGTGGGTCAAAGGTTTCGCCAACGAGACCAACCTGCCGGTGACGCTGGTCGCCACCTCGGCCGGCGCCTACCAGGGCGACAAGATGTACAACATCGCCGAAGAAGCCCGGGCGCACGGCATGGATATCCGCCCACAGATCGCCGGGCGGCCGACCGGGATCCTGCAGGGGCTGACATCGAGCTTCAACGTCTTCTCCGGCCACCCGACCTATCGGCGCGACATCGCCCCGCTGCCGCTGGAGGAAAAGGTCGCGATGATGCGGCGTCCGGAAGTCCGCGAGGCCCTGCTGTCCGAGGAGAGCGCCATGCGCGGCGGCGGCATGGCCGATCCTAACGCCCTGCTCTTCCACGTCTTCCCGCTGGGCGACAATCCGAACTACGAGCCCGACCGCGAGGGCAGCGTCGGCGGCATGGCCGAGGCCGCCGGCGTGGCGCCGATGGAGATGATGTACGACCTGCTTCTCCGCGACGGGGGGCGCGAGCTGTTCTATCAACCGCTGGGCGGCTACTTCACCTACAACTTCGACTTCTTCCGCAAGAACATGCAGCACCCGAACGTGCTGTTCGGCCTGTCGGACGGCGGCGCCCACTGCGGCGTCATCGCCGACGCCGGTATGCCGACCTTCATCCTCACCCACTGGGCGCGCGACCGCGTGAAGGGCGAGAAGTTCCCGCTCGAGTTCCTGGTGCGCAAGCTGACCAGCGACACCGCCAAGGCCTACGGGCTGAACGACCGCGGCCAGTTGAAGGAAGGCCTGCTGGCCGACATCAATGTCATCGATTTCGAACGCTTACGCCTCTTCCGCCCCGAGGCCGTCTACGACCTCCCGGCCGGCGGGCGCCGCCTGGTGCAGCGGGCCGAAGGTTATCGCTACACGGTCAAGTCGGGCGAGGTGACCTTCGAGGACGGCGAGCACACCGGCGCGCTGCCCGGCGGTCTGGTCCGCGGCGGCCGCGAGGCGGTGATCCTCGAGCACGCCTGACCGGAGCAGCCGGCTATAGCGGCTGAACCTGCGCGGGGCGGTTCGTAGGCGTCGGATTTTCCTGTAGCGTGGCCGCAACATCTGGGGAGGAACGCCTATGACCCGCTACGCCAACATCCTCGAAACCATCGGCCGCACGCCGGTGGTGAAGATCGGCAAGCTTGCACCGGCCCACGTCAATCTCTGGGTCAAGGTCGAGGCCTTCAATCCGCTCGGCTCGGTCAAGGACCGGCTGGCGCTGGGCGTCATCGAGGCGGCGGAAGCCTCTGGCGAACTGAAGCCCGGCCAGACGGTGATCGAGGCGACCAGCGGCAATACCGGCATCGGCCTGGCCATGGTCTGCGCCCAGAAGGGCTATCCGCTGGTGGTGACCATGCCGGAGAGCTTCTCGATCGAGCGGCGCAAGCTGATGCGGTTCCTGGGCGCCAAGGTCATCCTGACGCCGCCGGCGCTGGGGGCGGTCGGCATGTTGGACAAGACCCGCGAGCTGGCCGAGGCGAACGGCTGGTTCTGGACCCGGCAGTTCGAGAACCAGGCCAACCCCGACATCCACTCGCGCACCACCGCCCGTGAAATCCTCGAGGACTTCAAGGACGACGGCCTCGACTACTGGGTGACCGGCTATGGCACGGGCGGCACGCTGAAGGGCGTCGGCCGGGTGCTGGCCAAGGAGAGCCCGAAGACCAAGGTCGTGGTCTGCGAACCCGAGTTGGCCCCGCTGTTAAGCAGCCACAGCGAGCAGCCGCGCAACCCGGACGGCACGCCGGCGGCCCGCAACACCGCCTGGGCCCCGCACCCGATGCAGGGCTGGACGCCGGACTTCATTCCGCAGCTGACCGCCGACGCGGTGGATCTGCATTTCATCGAGCGCGTCCTGACCATCTCCGGCCCGGACGCGATGCGCTGCAGCCAGGACCTGGCCAAGTCGGAGGGCATCTTCGTCGGCATCACCTCGGGCGCCACCTTCGCCGGCGCGCTGCGCGTCGCCGCCGATGCGCCCAAGGGTTCGACCATACTGGCCATGCTGCCCGACACCGGCGAACGCTATCTGAGCACGCCGCTGTTCGAGAACATTCCGGTCGACATGAACGACGAAGAACAGGCGATCTTCCGCTCGACGCCGCTTGGCGTCACCGCGGCGTAGGGCGAGCGAGCTTATGGCCAAGGGCGCCGCAGCGGAGCATCGCGCACCGCAGCGGCGCCTTGTTAGTCGGCCCCTTGCTCGCTCTCGGCGCACTTCGAGAGGATTTCATCGGCCACGCCATCGACCGTCCCCGTGGCGTCGATGCTCACCGCATTCTTCGGAATGTCTTCTTTCGTCGCGTGCAATCGCGCGATCAGTTTCCGCTCGTCCGGCCTTCCGCCCCACTCGCCCGGGTTCAGCGCCACGCGCTGATCAAGCCGCCGGTTCAATGTGTCGAGATCGATCTCGAGAACGAAGACTTCGTCGAACAGGTCGATGAACTGGTGGAAGTTTCTGGCACCGCCGCAGAAGAAGGTCTTGGCGTGACGTTTATCGGCGACGAGCGATTTGACCGTGCCGACATCCCAGATGTGGTGCTGGTGCCACCATGCAGCGTCTCCCCTGGTCTCCCAGGAAGGGCCGTCGATCGGTTCACCCGTCTTGGGATCGCCTCGAAGAGCGAGTTCCCGGTCACCGTGGATGACGTGGCAGCCGCGGCGCTGGAGCTCTTCAGCCACCGTGGTTTTGCCGACGCCGGAACCGCCTTCGATCAAATAGTTTCTGACGCCCATTTTTTGGCTCGTTCAGACGGTCGCTCTCGCCGCCAGGTAATCCAGCCGGCGCTGACACTCTGGACGAGTTGCGCCCGCTAACGGCCGCCGCTGCCGGTGATCTCTTTGATCAGCGCCTGGACGGGCGCCTTGCCGCCGGAGGCCCAGACCAGCTTCAGGTGGGCCAGGGTGCGCGCCGCGGCGTCGTCGAACTTCCACTCGCAATCGTCGAAGCGGCAGTCGCGGAAATGCGGTGGCTCGCCGCCGCTATAGACCAGGCGGCATTCGCGAAACTCGCAATCCTCGAAGCTCTCGCCGTCGAGGGTCACGGTTTCATGGTTGAAGATGGTCGCGGTCTGCATATCCGTCACTCAGCTATCGTCAGCCGGCGGCGGCGAGCTGTCGCCGGATTGGATCCGTTCGCGCTCGCGCTGTTCGCGCTTGGCGGCGGCCTTCTCGGCGGCCTTGTTGGCCTTGAGACGCTCGCGCTCCATGCGCTCGAAGGGATAGTTGGGCTTGCGGGCCATTGGGCGATCTCTCTGTCAGCGACTATCGCCGCGCCTTGCGGGCGGCGTAGCGGGCGTCGCGCGCCGCCTTGGCTTCGGCCTTGGTCAGCGCCTTGCGTTCCTTGCGCTCGCCCCGCTTGGCGTCAAGCTCGGCGGCGGCCTGGTCGGCCTCCGCCTGGCGGGTGGCTTCCTCGGCGTCGGCCAGCGCCTGTTTGGCGGCGGCCTTGGCCTCGGCGCGTTCGGCCCGGACCTTTTCAAGTTCAGCGGCCCGCATAGCGGCCCGCTCCTCGAAATGAGGATCGGTGACGGTGGGCTTCGATTTGAACTTGGCCAGCATGGCCTTCTTAGCTTCGGAGGCGGCCTTCAGCCGGTCGGAGAAGCTGGTGTTGTGCGGTTCGTTCATGTGGCTTTCGGTGGGAAGATCCGGTTATTCGATGGTCTCGGGCGGCTTGAAGGTGGCGGCGCAGATCGCCTCCAGGTGCCCGCGGATGGAGCGGGCGGCCAGGAGGGCGTCAACGGCGCGGCAGCCATCGGCCTTCAGTCGATCCTTCAGGGTATCGACGTTGGAAAACTGGCCCGATCGGGCCAGGGCGTATGCACGTTCTAAAGTTGGCATTGGCGTAGATTCCGGCGCTTGCGATGGAATGGGCGGGGCGACCTAAGGCCGCCCCGCCATCCAACCGTAACGAAAGAGTCTGAGAGGGCTCAGACCGCTTGAAGTTGGCCAGCGGACATCTTGCCGCTGCGTTGATCGCGTTCGAGTTCGTAGGAAATCTTCTGGCCCTCGTTGAGCGAGCCAAGGCTGGAGCGTTCGACGGCGGAGATGTGGACGAAAACGTCCGCGCCGCCGGCGTCAGGTTGGATGAAGCCAAAGCCCTTTTGGGCGTTGAACCATTTCACGGTACCGGTCGTCATAAGTGTCACCTTTCGGATGAACATGTTCGCGCGTTCCAAAACGGACGCGTGATCAAATCGTCGGAGAGGATCGTTGTAGGCCCGGGAACTCGATCCGAAGAGCAAGCGCAGAGAGCAACCGAACCAAACCCATATTCGATACGGTCACTGTACGCCGAATTTCGCGCAGAGGCCAGAAAAAATCCTGATTTCTTTGGCGTAAGGGCGCTCACCGAAGCGGCCACGGGCGAATCTATTGGCGGAATCGGTGCTGCGTCGGCCTATTCGGCGGCGGCGGCGCGGGATTCCGGCGCGGTTCCGATCGTCTCGGTCTCGACCCCGGCTTCCTTCAGGATGGTCTCGGCGATCTCGAAGCTCTCCACCCAGCGGCGATGGCGATGTTCCGGATGCGGGCGGCGATAGACCGCGACCACGCCGGCCTGGATCAGCAGCTTGGCGCATTCGGCGCAGGGCGCGAGCGTCGTGAACAGGCTGGCGCCCTGCACCGACACCGTGGCGTTGAGCACCGCATTGACCTCGGCATGGATCATGCGCGGCAGCTTGGCCGCTTGGTCGTTCAACAGGGCGGGATCGTCGGGGATCCGGTCCGGAAAGCCGTTGAAGCCCAGGCCGATCACCCGCTTGCGCTCATCGACCAGGACGGCGCCCACCCCGCCCTTGGGGTCCTTCGACCAGGTGGCGATCTCCTCGGCCAGACGCAGGAACCGGTCGGCCCAATTTGGCGAAAACCGCGCCATCAGGACGCCGGCGCCTTGATGTCGATCGGCACATAGCCGCTTGCGTCCAAGATGCGCCTCCAGCCTTCCGCGACACGACTCATCACCGGAGCGGTCCATCTAATCCAGCCAGCGCGATGAGTCCCAGGTGGTGAGATGCCGCGACCCTGGCCGCCGGGCGCTAAGCCGTCATTGACGGCGTCGCCATGGCCCAGCCAAGCTAGACCCAGCTCCAAGGTGATGGAAATGCCACAACATCCAGGTCGAGCAGCCGCGCGCCGTGACGGGGCGATCGAGGAGGTGGCGATGGTGCGCCAGAAGATGACCAAAAGACGCCGGTCCTTCTCCCCCTGCGGGAGAAGGTGGCCCCGAAGGGGTCGGATGAGGGGTTGAAAGCCCTATCCGGCAAATCCCGAAGCGACGCGGAAAGCGCCGCGCGACCCCTCATCCGTCAGCTTCGCTGACACCTTCTCCCGCAAGGGGAGAAGGGACGC
>CALAEG010000085.1 GCA_937890965.1 uncultured Caulobacteraceae bacterium
ACCACCGAGATCTACACTCTTTCCCTACACGACGCTCTTCCGATCTCATGGGCGATGCGCCCGCCGCCGACCGGCTCTTCCTCCAGGCCAATCAGAGCCCCGACCAGACGGTGGACGGCTATATCGACCACGTGCGCATGCTCTACCGCACAGGGCAGAACGAGCGCGCCATGCAGGTCATCCGCGAGGGCGTCGGGCGCTTCGACAACGACCAGAAGCCGTTCATCGCCCTGATGATCGCCGTGGCGCGGCAAGAGGGTCGCCAGGACGAAGTGCAAGGCTATCTGCGCTCATGCCAGGCCTACGGCAACGCGGCCCTCACCAAGGACTGCGAGCTCGCGGCCGGCCAGAGCGCCACGGCAGAGCCCGGCCCCTCCATACCAAAGCTGCCGACCCTGCCGTTCGGCCTGCCGCACTTCTGAGCCGCTCCGCTCAGGCGCCCTTCATGAACTTGGCCAGCACCCTTTGCCCGACCAGGAAGGGGGCGCGGTCGGCGCTGATCACTACCTCGACGACACGGTCGTCGGCGCGTTCGGAGGGGTCGTCCGACTGCAGCTTGCGGGCGCCGAAGACGCCGGCGCGGCGCAGCACCGTGCCGAGATAGTATTTCGTGGGATCGCCCTCGGCGGCGAGCCGCACCGTCTGGCCGACGTTGACCGACGCGATGGCGCCCTCGGTGACCTCGGCGCGGACGATGTGCTGGCCGGCGGGCTCCAGGTCGAACATCGGGGTGACGTTCAGGGTCGAGGCGCCGTAGCCCGGGTTGGCGTAGCGGCGCACGATGCGGCCGTCCGCTGGCGCGCGGATCAGGGTCTGTTCCAGGCCATAGCGCGCCTGGGCGAGCTTGGCCGCGGCCTCGCCGACGGCGGCGCGCTGGACGCCGAGCAGGGCGTTGGCGGTCAGGATCGCGTCATGGGCCTTGTCGACCTCCTGGCCGGAAATGATCTTGGAGGCGGCCAGCGGCTCGACCCGCTCGTATTCGCGCTGCGCCGTCTGCAGCTGCACTTCTGTCTGGCCGATCTGGGCCTGGGCCTGGCGCAGGTCCGCCTCGGCGGTCTGGGCGGCGAGCCTCGGCGCATCGTCCTCCTGACGGGCGAGGATCTGGCCCTTCACAACGCTATCGCCCTCCTGGACGTAGACGGCGCTGACGATGCCGGAGGTCCTGGCCGCGACGGAAATGACGCCGCCCTCGATGTCGGCCTTGCCCTCGGCCACCGCCACATAGGGCGACGGCGGCGAGACCGCGGCCTGGGCCGAGCTCAGACCCAGGCCGTGCATGCTGGCGGACTTCATCATCACCAGGCCGAGGCCTGCGGCGGTGATCAGGCCGAGCACGGCGAGCCAGAAGATCGGGCGGCGAAAAAGGGCGGGCATGGCGATCAGGCTCCGACGAGAACTGGACTGTGGACCGCGGCGGTGTGGCGCCGGTCATCGAGAATGCGGCCGTCTTCGAGGTGGACGATGCGGTCGGCGAAGGCTTCGAGCCTGGGGTCGTGGGTGACGCAGATCACCGCCGCCCCGTGCTCCTTGGCCGCGCGCTGCAGGAGCTGGGTGACGATCTGGCCGTTTTCGCCGTCCAGCGACGAGGTGGGCTCGTCGGCGAACAACAGCTGCGGCCGTTTGGCCAGCGCGCGGGCAATGGCGACGCGCTGCTTTTCCCCACCGGAGAGCGCCGCGGGGCGCTGATGGGCGCGGGACTCCAGTCCCACCTCGGCCAGGGAGGCCATGCCCATCTCGCGCGCCTGCCTTTTCGCCACGCCCTTGTATTTCAGCACCGTGGTCACCTGCTGCAGGGCGGTCAGGGCCGGAAAGAGGTTGAAGCCCTGGAAGACGAAGCCGCAGTGATCCAGCCGGAAGCGGTCGATGCGGCCGGCCCGGCGGCTCCAGAGATCCTGGCCAAGGGCTGTCACCTCGCCGTCGTCTGGCCTGAGCAGGCCGGAAAGCGCCGCGATCAGGGTCGATTTGCCGGAGCCCGACGGGCCCATGACCATGGTGACCTCGCCGTGCATCGCATCGAAATCGACGCCGCGCAGGATCTCGACGATGTTGCGCCCGGACTTGAAGCGCTTGACCAGGCCCCTAGCCGAGATCGCGCTGGGGTGGGGGACGAGTGAGGCGTTCATCGCAGCAGGTCCGCTGGCTGGCTCTTCTTCAATATGCCCATGGCCATGGCGCCGGAGATCACCGCCAGCACCATCAGCAGGCCGAAGACCATGGCCGCCGGCTGGGCCCGGATGACCAGCGGCAGGCCGATGGCGCTGGACGCCTGCGACACGAGCCAGGTCAGCACGCCGGTGGCCAGCAGCCCGGCGACCCCGACCCAGAACGAAAGCTCCATCACGATCAACCGCAGCGACCACATGGAGATGCCGAGCGCTCGCAGGCTGGCGAATTCGCGGATGTTGGAGAGGATGGCGCCGCGCAGGGTCTGCGAGGTGATGCCGATGCCGATGCCGATGGCCAGCACGATGAAAAAGACCAGCAGGACGCCGATGATCTGCTCCGAGAGCAGCGCCGCTTCGTCGTTCTTGTTCAGCTGCGCGGTGGTCAGCGCCACATAGGCCTTGTTGGAGACCGCGTTCAGCGCCGCCGCCACCTGGTCGGCGCGCTTCGGGTCGCGGATCTTGACCATCAGCGGCCCGGACTTGCCGTTGTCGTCCTTGTCCATGCCGAGCAGGCGATAGGTCTCCTTGGACATGATCACCGAGGGCTGGGTCACACCCTGGTAGTTGTGCAGGATCGCGCCCAGCCGAGCGGTGTGTCCGTTCAGCGAGATGGTGTCGCCGAGCCTGACGCCCAGGCGTTTCAGGTCGGTCTCATCGACGGCCACCGCGCCGGGCTCGGAGAGCGCGAGGCGTGTGGCGTCGGGGTAGTCGATGGGCAGCGTCAGCGCGCCCGGCTCGGTGTCGATGGCCCAGGTCTGTACGAAGGTCTGGACCTGCTTCTGGCCGGGGCCAGGCACGTTCACCCACGACGCGCCATTGCCCTCCATGCTCTCGACGTCGACGACATCCGGATTGAGGTAGATCATCGGCCGGATGCGTTCAGGCAGGCCATTGCCGCCGCTATCGATCAACTGCGGCGCGCTGTACGTCAGGATGAAGATGTCGGCGCGGCTGCGCTCGGTGGTCGCCAGCACCGAGTGGACGATGCCGGTGAAGAGACCGGTCGTGCCAAGGACCAGCAGGCCCGAAAAGGCGAGCGCCACCACGGCCGCCAGGTAGCGGCGCCATTCGTAGATGAGCGTTGCGAGTGCAAGCGACACGGGTTCGCCCCTCCCCGGGCGCGGCCTTTCAAGGCCAAGCCGGGTCTGACGTCTGCCGTGAGGTAAACCAAGTTAAATCCCGGTAAGGCGCGGCGGGCTTTCAAGGGCGACCCGGCCGCGCCCCGCACAGCGCAACGTCAAGCGCTGTCAGGCTTTTCGGCGATCAACTCCAGCGAGCGGATGCGGGTTTCGAGCGTCGGACCGGCGCTCATGACAAAGAGTTCATCCGCCCCGGTGTGGCTGATCTTGGCGTCGAGATAGGCGCGGACCAGCGGACCGTCGCCGCGGATGCGGCGCACGAAGCGCTCGGCGGCTTCTCCGCCGGGCGCCGGCGGCCGGCGTGGAACCATGGCCGCCAGCCGCTCGGCCTCCTCGACCGTGTCGGCGGCCAGCGCGATGGTGGCGATCCCGGCCATCGGCTGCGAACGATAGACCGAAGGCTGGAAGGCCTCGCGATAGGCGGCGACGGCCGGCGCGCCGTCGGCGCGGGCGATGAACTCGGCGAACACCATGCCGACCCCGACCATGCCGGCGAAACGGGCCGAGTCCAGCGACGAACACAGCAGGAAGAGGTCCGGATGCGACGGCCCGCGTGGACTCGCCTTCACCTGGGCGAAGGCGCTCTCCATCGGAAAGGGCTCGACGCCGCTGGAATCCAGCAGCCAGGCGCTGAGCAGCGAGAAGAATTGCGGGAAGACGTCGGAAGAGCGCGAGCCCAGGGCCCGGCCGGTCATGGCGTCGGCGCCCAGCGCCCGGCCAAGGCCGAGATCGATCCGCCCCGGCGCCAGCGCCTCCAGCTCCATGAACACCTCTGCCACCTTCAGCGGCGAATAGTTGGGCAGCATGACGCCGCCGGAGCCCAGCCGGATGCGGCTGGTGACCTGGGTCATGGCCGCGATCAGCACCTCGGGCGAAGCGCTGGACAGGTGCTCGATGGAATGGTGCTCGGCGACCCAGAAACGCTTGTAGCCCAGCCGCTCGGCCGCCTTGGCCACCTCGATCGTGTTGCGCACGCCCTCGGCCTGGGTGCCGCCATCCATGGACACCGGCGACAGATCGAGGACGGAGAGCGGGACGGTCATCGGGGCCTCAAGACTTCCGCCTGATCTTCTTGATGATGGCCGAGAAGTTGAGCAGCGGCCGCCCGCCGGTGGTGACCAGGCCGCGCAGGAAGATCATGGAGCCGCCGGCCCTGACCACCTCGCCGCGCGCTTCGATCAGCTCGCCCTCCTGGGAGCCGTCGATGAACTCGGCGTTCATCGAAGCCGTCACCGAGCCCGAGTCGATCAGGGCGTCGCGGGCGATCATGAAGATGGCGTAGTCGACAAAGGTCAGGAGGCAGCCGCCGTGCATGTTGCCGCTGCCGTTCATGTGCCGGCGCTCGGCGCGAAAGGCGCAGACGACCTGGCCGCTCTCGTCCGTGCGGCAATAGAAGGGTCCGGTCAGGTCCTCGAACGGATCGCCGCTATAGGCGCTCCACCCGGCCCACTCGCCCTCCGCGATCGGCTTGCCCTGCCAGATTGCACTCGAGTCGTCGCCGTCGGCCATGTTTGCTCCCTTCCGGCCCGCGCCTTAAGACTGCGCGGGCGTTGCATAGCCTCTCGGACGGGAAAAAGACCATGGCCCTCGACGTCGATACCCGCATTCAGCTGATCGAGGCCGTGCGCCGGTTCGTCTCCGAACGCTTGCGGCCGCTCGAGGCCAAGGTGGCCGAGGACGACGCCATCCCCGACGAGATCCTGGCCGAGATGCGCGCGCTTGGCCTCTACGGCCTGTCGATCCCCGAGGAATATGGCGGGCTGGACCTCTCTATGGAGGACGAGTGCGGCGTGGCCATCGAGCTTGGCCGCACCTCGCCGGCCTTCCGCTCGGCCTTCGGCACCAATGTCGGCATCGGCAGCCAGGGCCTGGTCATGTTCGGCACCCCTGAGCAGAAGGCCAAATGGCTGCCGAAGATCGCCTCGGGCGAGCTGATCACCTCGTTCGCCCTCACCGAACCGGAAGCCGGCTCCGATTCCGCCGCCGTGCAGACCCGCGCCCGGCGCGACGGCGACGTCTATGTGCTGGACGGCGCCAAGCGCTACATCACCAACGCCAACAAGGCGGGCCTCTTCACGGTCATGACCCGCACCGATCCCGAGAAGAAGGGCGCCGGCGGCGTCACCGCCTTCCTGGTGCCGCGCGAGCTGCCGGGACTTTCCGTCGGCAAGCCGGAAAAGAAGATGGGCCAGCAGGGCGCGCACATCTGCGACGTCATCTTCGAGGGCGTCCGCGTGCCGGTGGAAAACCGCCTTGGCGAGGAGGGCGAGGGCTTCAAGGTCGCCATGCAGGTGCTGGATCGCGGCCGTCTGCACATCGCCGCGGTCTGCGTCGGTGTCGCCGAGCGGCTGCTGGTCGACTGCGTCGCCTATGCGTCCGAGCGCAAGCAGTTCGGCCAGGCCCTGGCCGGCTTCCAGCTGATCCAGGCGATGATCGCCGATTCCAAGACCGAGGCCATGGCCGCCAAGGCCCTGGTCATGGAGACCGCCCGCAAGCGCGACGCCGGCGAAAGCGTCACCCTGGAAGCCGCGGCCTCGAAACTGTTCGCCTCCGAAATGGTCGGCCGCGTCGCCGACCGGGCCGTGCAGATCTTCGGCGGCGCGGGCTATGTCGCCGACTACGGCATCGAGCGGCTTTATCGCGACGTGCGCATCTTCCGCATCTACGAAGGCACCAGCCAGATCCAGCAGCTGGTCGTCGCCCGCGAGACGATCAAAAGGGGTGGATAACCCAATCGTCATGGCCGGACTTGTTCGGGCCACCCATGATCACCGTCTAGGCTTGTGTCCATGGGTCGCCCGGACAAGCCGGGCGATGACGGGTTAGAACTGTCCGATGCTTCGACGACTCGTTCATTGCCTGGCGCTGCTCTCGCTGGCGGCCTGCGCGCCGGTGGTGCAGCAGGCCTGGACGCCGCCGACGGCCTTTGCCGGCCCGCATCTGGAGTCCGATGCCTTCGTCAGCTTCGATGGCGCGCGGCTCGCGATGCAGCAGTGGGCGCCGCCGAACGACAAGCCCTGGGCGGTGATCATCGGCGTTCACGGCATGAACGACTACGCCAACGCCTTTCATCTGGCGGGGCCCTACTGGGCCAAGGATGGCATCGTCACCCTGGCCTATGACCAGCGCGGCTTCGGCCGTTCGCCGGAACGCGGCGTCTGGGGCGGCGACAAGCTGATGACCGAGGACCTGCGCACCTTCGTCAGCCTGGCCCGCCAGCGCTATCCGGGCGCCATCATCGTGGTCGCCGGTGAGAGCATGGGCGGCTCGGTGGCCATCGAGGCCTTCGCCTCGGATCGCCCGCCGGCCGCCGATCGGCTGGTGCTGATCTCCCCGGGGGTCTGGGGTTGGTCGACCCAGCCTCTGCCCTATTCGACCGCGCTCTGGCTGGTCGCCCATGTCGATGGTCCGATGGTGATCGATCCGCCGGATTTTCTGACCGACAAGATTCACCCCTCCGACAATATCGACGAGTTGCGCGCCATGGGCCGCGATCCGCTGGAGCTGTGGGGCGCGCGGGCCGACGCGCTCTACGGCCTGGTCGCCATGATGGACCGGGCGAGCCACGCGGTCGGCCAGGTTCGGATTCCGGTCATCTACCTGGCCGGCGCCCACGACGAGATCATCCCCGTCCCGTCGCACCTGGATGCGGCCAAGCGCCTGAGCCCCGCCGCACGCTCGGCCTTCTATCCCAATGGCTGGCACCTGCTGATCGTCGATCGGCAGGCGCCGAGCGTCTATCGCGACATCGAAAGCTTCATCCGCGACCCCGCCGCGCCCCTGCCGTCAGGGACGCCGCCCATTCCAACTGCTGGCGGACGCTAGCCCTCGCGGGACGTCGCGCGGTTGCGGCGGCCGCTCAGGTTTCGGTGCCTCAGTCTTCTTTTCATTGGGTTTCAGTCTGACGCCGATCTGCTGCGGCCGCGCGGCGGTATGACAGAATCCTAGGTTGGTCGATGGTTCCTGGTGCTCGAAGCCCATGTTGGTTCCTCCGACTGCACGCGTTCTATGTGACCGCTCAGGCGGCCACACGCGCGGCTTGGTGGACGTCAACAGACACCATCATTGTGGCGTTCCCAGGGTTGCCGATCACGTTTCCGGCAACCGGCGCGGCTTCCGCCGGCGTACGCGTGGCGCCGACGCGGATCAGGTCGGGCGACTCGACCAGGCCGTTGGTGGGGTCGAACTCGATCCAGCCCAGGCCGGGCAGAAAGGCCTCGCACCAGGCGTGGGTCGCGCCCGCGCCGCGCCGCGCGGCGTTGGGTGAATAGAGGTAGCCGGTGACGAACACCGCCGCGCAACCCAGCCGCCGGATGGCCTCGACCATCAGCCAGGCGAAGTCGCGGCAGGTGCCAGCCCGCCGTTCGAGGGTTTCTACCGGCGTCTGCGTGCCCTCCTGCTCGCGGACGCCATAGTCGAAGTCCTCGTGGATGGCGGTGTTGATGCGGCTGAGCACGTCCAGCACGCGTTCGTCGGGGGCGCGAAGGTGGCTGCGCATCCAGCTCAGCACCTGGTCCGTCGGGTCGGTGGTCGCCGGCGCCATGAACGGCGACAGCACCGAGCGGTCGACCTCGCCGTAGACCAGCGGAAAGACGCTCTTCGGATCGTCCGGCGCAATCGAGGCCAGCGGCGAGGGAAACCGGTCGATGATCAGGTGGCTGACGATGCGAAGCTGGGTCGCCTCGCCGCTTGGGGTGAACCAGCAGATGCAATTGCCCATGGCGTCGTAGATCCAGCGGGTCTCGCCCGGCGGCGACAGCTCCAGCGAGGCGTCCTCCAGCCGCATGGCGTGGCTGTCGCGCGGCCGGATCAGCAGCCTGTGCGGGCCGAACCGGACGGGGCGATCATAGTCGTAGCGGGTCTCGTGGCGGATAATCAGGCGTGTCATGGATCAGCGCGGAACGCGGGTTAAGCGGCGCGGTTCCGGGAAAGCTGAGCCGGCGGCGAACTCAGTCCCCGTTCGAGGTGCGAGAAGGACCAGTATTTGAAGCCCTGGTTCTCCACCAGCTTCCAGCCGCGCCGCTGCAGGGCCAGGCGCACCATGGTGTTGAAGAAGCCGTGGGCGATGACCAGCACGTTCTGGCCGCTCTCGGCGTGGGCGATGAGGCGCTCGGCCACCGCATTGGCCCGCGCCTGGGCCTGCTTGCGCGTCTCCTGGCCGTCGTGATGGTTCAGGAACCACCACCAGAACCGCGCCACGACGCCCCAGATGCGCGGGCGAAGCCTGATCCAATCCGGCCAGTGCGGCGGCGGCAGCGGCGCCTCGATCAGGTCGGGATCGGCCTCGACCTCGCGGCCGCCGGCGATGGCGAAGGCGGTCTCGACCGAGCGTCGCCGCGTCGACGAGACGATGACGTGGGCCTGTTCGGCGTGGGTGAGCAGGGATTGCGGCGCCGTCTGGCCGGGAAGCAGGCCGGTTTCCTCATAGGTCGCCCACCAGGTGGCGTAGTCGGCGGCGCTTAAGCGCATCTGGCGAGACAGGGCCGGCTCGCCGTGGCGCGCCAGGACGATGGTCCCCGCTTCCTTCGCGCCTTTGGCCATGCCCCCGTCGGAGCGAGAGGCTGGTCGCCGTCGCGGCGTCCGCCCGTCGCCCGTCATCCCTCCTCAAGCGCCCGCACGTGCGCCAGGGCCGATTGGCCCAGCGCTTCGAGGTCGTAGCCGCCCTCGAGCGACGAGACAATACGCCCGCCCGAGCGCGCCCGGGCCACCGAGGCGATCGCCCGCGTCGCCCAGGCATAGTCCTCGGCTTCCAACATCTGTTCGGCCAGGGGATCGCGGGCATGGGCGTCGAAGCCGGCGGAGATCAGGATGAGGTCGGGCGCGAAGGCGTCGAGCGGGGCCATCAGGCCCTCGAAGACCGCCCGCCAGCGTTCGCGCGCGGCGTAGGGCGCGACGGTGCGGTTGACCACATTGCCAAGGCCGGTCTCCGACGGGTCGCCAGTGCCGGGCCAGTTGGGCGCCTGGTGGATGGAGGCGAAGAAGAGGTTGGGGTCGGTCTGGGCGACGGCCTGGGTGCCGTTGCCGTGGTGGACGTCGAAATCGACGATCGCCACCCGCTCGAGACCCTCGGCCTGGGCGGCGCGCGCGGCGATGGCCACATTGGAGAACAGGCAGAAGCCCATGACGCCGTCCGGCTCCGCGTGATGGCCTGGCGGACGGACGGCGCAGAAGGCGCGGTCGATCTCGCCGCGGGCCACCGAGCGGACCGCATCGGCCACCGCGCCGGCGGCGCGGCGCGCGGCGGTGAGGCTGCCCGGCGACATGAAGGTGTCCTCATCCAGCTTCAGCCGGCCCTCGGCTGGCGCGGCGGCGAACAGCGCCTCGACGAAGGCCGGATCGTGCACGCTGTCGAGCTCGGCGCGGGTGATCAGCGGCGCGGCCCTGGGCTCCAGATCAAGACCGCTGGCGTCCTTCAGCGCCCCCAGCACCGCCTTCAGCCGCTCGGGCCGCTCCGGATGGTTGCGGCCCGGCTCGTGATCCAGCATGTCAGGATGGGTGTAGAGGGCTGTGACCATCGCGCCGCCAGTCTAAACCGAATAGGGGGCTTTGCGCATCGGTTCCGTGACAGACATCAACATCCGCCGCGCGACCGCCAGCGACGCCGCCGCCCTGGCCGCCATCGGGCGGGAGACCTTCGCCGAGACGTTCGGCCACCTTTATCCGCCGGAGGATCTGGCGAGCTTCCTCGATGCCGCGCATGCGCCGGCGCACTACGCGGGTGTGGCCGCGGACGCGGCGTTCGCGCTGTGGATCGCCGAGGCCCGCGGCCGCGCCGTCGGTTATGCGGAGGCCGGACGGTGCTTGATCGGACACGCGGACGTCACGCCGCACTGCGGCGAGTTGCAGCGGCTCTATGTCCGCCGAGACGCGCAAGGCGGCGGGCTTGGCGTCCGGCTGCTCGAGACGGCGCTGGGTTGGCTCGAGCGCCCCGGCCGGCGGCTGTGGATCGGCTGCTGGTCGGAAAATCTGGGCGCGCAACGCCTCTACGCGCGTTACGGATTCTCAAAGGTAGGCGAATATGAGTTTTCCGTGGGCGATACGCGCGACCTTGAGTTCATTCTGGCCAGGCCCGACCCGGGCCGGCCCTTGCGGCGCTAAGAAGTCTGGACAGCACGCCCCAGCGCCATCATCTTCATCCAAACAGCCGTTCGACTCTTTCGAGGCCCCAACATGTTCATGAACTTCTTCTCGGAGCTGCGTCAGGCCAAGGTGCCGGTGACGCTGAAAGAGTACCTCATGCTCATGGAGGCGCTCGACCGTGACGTGATCGACAAGTCGGTCGACGACTTCTACTACCTGTCGCGCGCCGCGCTGGTGAAGGACGAAAAGCACCTCGACCGCTTCGACCAGGTCTTCGGCCATGTGTTCAAGGGCCTGGAGAAGGTCACCGTCGGCATGCCGACGGACGTGCAGGCCGAGTGGCTGAAGGCGCTGTCCGACAAGTTCCTGTCAGACGAAGATCGCAAGATGATCGAGGAGATGGGCGGCTTCGAAAAGCTGATGGAGATGATGGCCGAACGCATGCGCGAAGCCAAGGAGCGCGGCGAGGACGGTGACGAGGACGGCAAGAAGGGCCGGCGCGGCAAGGACGGCAGCACCCCCTTCGGCGCCAATGGCTACCATCCCGAAGGCATCCGCATCGGCCAGGACAAGGGCCGCCACGGCAAGGCGATCAAGGTCTGGGACAAGCGCGAGTACAAGAACCTCGACGACTCGGTCGAACTCGGCACCCGCAACATCAAGGTGGCGCTGCGCCGCCTGCGCAAGTTCGCACGCACCGGCCAGCCGGACGAACTGGACATCAAGACCACGATCAAGGAGACGGCCAACAAGGGCTATCTCGACCTGGTCATGCAACCGGAGCGGCGCAACACCATCAAGGTGCTGATCTTCTTCGACATCGGCGGCTCGATGGATAGCCACATCAAGCTCTGCGAGGAGCTATTCTCGGCGGCGAAGACCGAGTTCAAGACCATGGAATTCTTCTATTTCCACAACTGCCTCTACGAGACCGTGTGGAAGGACAACCGCCGCCGCAACGTCGAGAAGATCCCCACCTGGGACGTGCTCAACAAGTACGGCCACGACTACAAGGTGATCTTCGTCGGCGACGCCACCATGAGCCCCTACGAGATCACCTATCCGGGCGGCTCGGTTGAGCATTGGAACGAAGAGCCGGGGGCCATCTGGGTCGACCGGGTGACGCAGTTCTATGAAAGCGTCGTCTGGCTCAACCCGGTCGGCGAGCGCCACTGGGACTACACCCCGTCGATCGAGGTGATGCGCCAGCTGACCGCCGACCGCATGTTCCCGCTGACCATCGAAGGCCTCGACAAGGCGATGCGCGAACTCGTGCGCGGATAGACGTGGCGCGTCCTCTGGCAAGGCCGTGACCGACGCCGCCGTCACCG
>CALAEG010000086.1 GCA_937890965.1 uncultured Caulobacteraceae bacterium
AGCCTGCTGCGCGGCGCTCAGCCTGGCGGCGCTTCCAGCGGCGGCCCACGGCTGGTCGTCGAGCGACGCCAGCGACGGCGCCGCCCAGCACAACTGCCCCATCGTCCAGCCGTCGCACCCGACCGGCTATCGCCACGTGGCTCACCCGGGCTCCTATCATCACGCGCGCGTCAGCGACGGTTGCCCGGTCGCGCGGCCTGCGCCGGTGCATTACCAGTACCAGCGTGTCCACACCCCCAACGGACAGGTCGCGGTGCAACAGACCCCGGACCGCTGGCGGCAGGATCGCCGGGCCTGGGCCGACGGAAATTGGAGCGGCCGGGGTGGGCCTGGCTGCCATGACGCCAACGGGCCAGGAGCCTATCGCGACGGCGACGGCGGCCATCGCGCCGCGCCGGATCACGGCATGCGCTGCCACGACGACGGCATGCGCCACGAGCAGGCCTATGCCCAGTCGAGCGGCGAGTTCGGCTATACGCGCGAGATGGATTCCGGCTGGTCTTCGTCAGAGCGGTCCGAGCGGCATGACGGCTGGGGGGGAAATGGCGGCCGGCCTTCGATGACCGACCGCTACGGCTTCCTGACCTGGCCCGGCAAGACCCACTTCCTGCGCGGCCAGCCGGTGGGTCCCATGGGCGACGCACCGGACATCGGACCGCAGGCGCCGCCGGAAGAGTCCTGGCAGGTCCACCCCTAAGCTCCACAGCTGCAACCGGCCAGGAAGGCCCGCGTTTCATCCGAAGCGAGAAGCGCGGGCCGTTTGCCGGTTCGCAAGCGAGATGGAGACGATCATGACCAGAGCCCCCCTCAGACTGGGTCTCGCAGTGCTGCTGGCGATGGGCACGGCGGTCCCCCTCGCGGCCCATGCGCAAGGCTACTCGAGCGATCCCTATCAGGCCCAGCAAGAGTACCAGCAGCGGATGGAACAGTACCAACAGCAGCAGCAGGACCAGCAGGACCAGGTGGACCGCTACCAGGATGCCCAGTCCCGCTACCAGGACCAGCAGGGGGCCTATGCGGACCAGCGCATGACCTACCAGCGGGCCCGTGCCCACTATGAGCGCGACCGGGCCATGTATGACGGCCGCTACGGCGACGGCGCCTACATGCGCTATTACAGCAGCCACCCCGAAGCCTATGACGAGCGCTATGGCGAGGGCGCCTATGAGCGCGATTTCGGCGACATGCGCCAGGATCCGCGCTGGGACAACTAGAAGCGCTCAGTCGGCCATGAAGCGGTAGCCGACGCCGGGTTCGGTGACCACATAGCGTGGGTTGGCCGGGTCGGCTTCCAGCTTTTGCCGCAGATGGCCGACGAAGACGCGCAGATACTGCACGTCCTCGACATTGGCCGGGCCCCAGACGGCGGTGAGTAGCTGGCGGTGGGTCAGCACCTTGCCACCGCCGGCGGCCAGCTTGGCCAACAGGTCGTATTCGCGCGGCGACAGCCGCACGGGTTCGCCGCCGCGGCTGACCAGGCGTTTGACCAGGTCGATCTCGATATCGCCGGCCTTGATCAGGGCTGGGGCGCCCTCGCGGTTCAGCGCATGGCGCATGGCGACGCGAAGACGCGCCAGCAGCTCGCCGACGTGAAAGGGCTTTTCGACATAGTCGTCTGCGCCCAGGTCCAGCGCCTCGATCTTCTCCATCTCCATGTCGCGCGCTGACAGGATGATGATCGGCCCCTCGTAGAAGGCGCGCGCGCGGATCAGGGCCTGCTTGCCGTCCAGATCGGGCAGGCCGAGGTCGAGCACCACAGCGTCCGGCGCCCGGTTGGCGATGGCGGCCAGGCCGTCGGCGGCGGTTTCCGCCCGCAGCGGCTCATAGCCCGCCGCCTCAAGGGCGGGCCCTAGAAACCGGTGGATCTGCGGCTCGTCGTCGATGACCAGGATGCGGGGCTTGTGCGCGGACATGGTCAGAGCAGCAGCCGGGGGGGGGGCACGGCCTTCGGCAGGCTGATCAGGATGCGGG
>CALAEG010000087.1 GCA_937890965.1 uncultured Caulobacteraceae bacterium
CTGCGACCAGTATGTCGAGCTGGCCAAACCGATCCTGAACGGCGAGGACGCCGCCGCCAAGGCCGAGACCCGCGCCACCGCCGCCTGGACGCTGCAGGTCTGCCTGAAGCTGTTGCATCCGATCAGCCCCTTCATCACCGAGACCCTGTGGGGCGAGTTCGGCGAGCCGGCCGAGGGGATGCTGATCACCGCGCCCTGGCCAGACCTGCCCCCGGCCTGGATCGACGCGGCGGCCGACGCCGAAATGGCCTGGGTCAACGGGCTGATCGACGAGGTGCGCTCGATCCGCGCCGAAACCAATGTGCCGCCGGGGGCCAAGGCGCCGCTGGTGCTGATCGGCGCCGATGCCGCCACGCGCGAACGGCTGGGGCGGCACCGGGCGCTGATCGAGCGGCTGGCGCGGTTGTCCGGCGTCGAGCTGGCCGATGCGGCCCCCGCCGGCGCGGTCCAGTTCGTCATCGGTGAGACCACCGGCGCGCTCGCCATCGCCGATGTCATCGACGTTGCGGCCGAACGCACCCGCCTGGCCAAGGAGATCGCCGCCCTGGCCGCCGATGTCGATCGCACGGCCAGGAAGCTGGCCAATGCCGACTTCGTCGCCCGCGCGCCGGAAGAGGTGGTCGAGGAAAACCGCGAACGCCTGGCCGAAGCCGAATCGGCCAAGGCGCGGCTGGAAGGCGCGCTGGAGCGGCTGGCGGGGCTGGCCGGCGGCCCTGCCTAAGCTTGCCAGCCCCCTCGGCTTGTCTCAGGGTCGTGTCGGAACGGCCAGCCATCCGGGGAACATCGGTGAAGACCCTGCCGCGCAATCCACTGCTGCTGCGCGCCGCCGCCCTGGCCGCGAACGTCTTGCCGGGTCTGCGCGAGAAGGACCGCGGCGCGGGAGGCCACGACGCCTACTTCGCCGGCCTGCAGGCCGCGCTGAAGCGGGCGGGGGTCGCCCAGCCGACCCTGGTGGTCGATCTCCAGCGGCTGGAGGCCAACATAGGCGCGGTTCGCGCCGCGCTCGCACCGACCAAGCTGGCCTTGCGGGTCGTCACCAAGTCGCTGCCCGCGCCGGCGTTGCTGGACGCCGTGATCGAGGGAACCGGCGCGACGCGGCTGATGGTGTTCAACGGGGTCATGCTGGACGAGATGGTGGGCTTCCGCCCCGACGCTGACGTGTTGACCGGCCGGCCGCTGCCGGCGGCGCAGGTGGCCGATTTCGTCCACCGTCATGCCAACAGCGGCGCGGCCGCCGCTCGGCCGCAGTGGCTGGCGGACAGCCCAGAGCGCCTGAAGCAGTATGCCGAGATCGCCCGGGCCAACGACGCGCCGCTGAAGGTCAATCTGGAGTTCGACGTCGGCTTGCATCGGGGCGGCCTGCAAGACCTCGCGGCCCTCGCCCAGGCGATCGACCTGCTGAAGGCCGAGCCGCTAGTGACGATCACCGGCCTGATGGGCTACGACGCCCATGTGTCGGGCGCCCGCTCGCCCGAGGCTGAGATGGGCCGGGTGCTGGCGCGCTATGGCGCGGCCGTGAAGCTGCTGGCCGAGAAGCTGGGCGACGTCTCCGGCATGACCTTAAACACCGCCGGCAGCCCGACATACGCCCTGCACCTGACCGATCCGTTCGCCAACGAGGTCTCGATCGGCTCCGCCTTCGTCAAGCCGACCCACTTCGACCTGCCCACCCTGGCGACCAACCAGCCCGCGGCTTTCATCGCCCAGCCGGTGCTGAAGGTGATGGATCCGGCGATTTTCCCGCGGCGCGAGGACCTGACCGCCGCCTTCAACGCCCTCGATCCCAACAGTCGCCGCGGCTTCTTCCTCTACGGCGGTTACGGCGACGCCCGTCCGGTCTCGCCGCGCGGCCTCAGGTTCAGCGCCATCTACGGCGGCCGCTCGATGCTGGCAGGTTCGGCGAAGGTGGTGCTGGAGCAGGACGACTTCGTCTTCATGCGCCCCACCGAGAGCGAGGGCGTCTTCCTCCAGTTCGGCGATATCGCCGTCTACGACGGGGAGAATATCAGCGCGTGGTGGCCGACGTTCCGCATTCACGCGTGAGGCTAGGCGTCCGACCTAGCGGGTAGGGTGTGGACGTCTGTCCGCGACGGTCGTTTGATGGACAGCGATCAGGTG
>CALAEG010000088.1 GCA_937890965.1 uncultured Caulobacteraceae bacterium
GGCGCCGGCGATCAGCAGGCGGCAGAGCAGGACACGCCCGGGATCGGGCCGCCTGTGATGCAGGACCTCGAACAGCAAGAGCAGATAGGCCGTGGTGAAAAAACACAGCAGCATCTCGTAGTCGCCCGACTGGCCCGCATGGGCCCCGAAATAACCGGGGCTGAGCAGCAGCATGGTGGGCGCGGCCAGGGCCACGAAGCGCGAGTGGCCCAGGCGCCAGCTGAAGCGCATGACCAGCGCCACCGTCGCCAGAGCGGCCAGGACCGACGGCAGCCGCAGCGCCCATTCGCTGGGCCCGAACAGGCGGATCGAGCCCGCCTCCAGCCAGATCAGCAGGGGCGGCTTGGTGTTCCACAGGTCCGGCTTGAAGCCGTAGGTGGTGATCAGGCTGAACCCGCGCTGGCTCATCTCCAGCGCGTTCACCGCCAGACGCGACTCGTCCCACAAAACCAGCGGATGCAGAGCGATGTCCGAGGTGAGAAAGAGCGCCGCCAGCACCAGGAAGGCGACAGCGATCCAACGAGCCGCGCCAAGGGGCTGGCCGGCCCCGGTCCGTTCAGGCGCGGAAGCGTGCACGATTGAAACTCACTCGCCCTCGATTAGCCGACCGCTGGCTAAGGTCGCCGATTCGACGATGACGCAAACCGCCTTCCTCACCCCGCCGCATCCAACATCGGAATTGCCGCCAGTTCGTCTCGCGCGGCGATCGCCGCGACCGAGAGGTCATGCGTGGTTTGCAGGCTGATCCAGAATTGGGCGGAATTGCCGAACACGCGGGCCAGCCTCAGCGCTGTATCGGCGGTCACAGGCTGCTTCTCCCGGACAAGGCGTTCGATCCGGGTGCGATCCTTCAAGCCCATGGCGCGGGCCAGCGCTCCGGCGGTCAGGCCATATTCCGGCATGAAGTCTTCGCGGAGGTGTTCTCCGGGATGTGGCGCCGGCGTTTCGAAGGTGGTGAAGTCGGTCATCGTCGCCTCTCAGTGATAATCGCCGAACCAGACATCTTCCGGCCCGGCATCGCCCCACACGAACGTGATCCGGAACTGATCGTTGATGCTGATCGACCATTGTCCGGCGCGGTCACCGTCGAGTCTGTGGAGCCGGTGACTCGGTGGAATCCGCATATCTTCAACCGTCTGCGCTGCGTCTAGGCGCAGAAGCCGGCGACGGGCGCTGCTGATAAGGTCGGGGGGGAAGCCCTTTCCAGGGTCACGCCCCTCGAAGACCGCCTTGGCCTGATCGCTTTTCCAGCTCTGGATCGTCACGGCCAGAGCGTAGCGTCTTGCGCTACATTTGCAAGAACGAAGTAGCGCATTGCGCTACATACTAGGGCTCCAAGTTGTAATCCGGATCGATGTTGTCCGTCTTGGCGCGCGGACTGGCGACTCTGCGCCACGGTTGGGCCATCATACAGCTTCACCGTGCGGCCATCCCGATAGGGGCGTCCATATGCCGAGCGCCAGAGTCACGACGAGGCAGAGGTCGATCGGCCTGGCCGCATCGGCGGCCTTTCATATCGCCATCCTGATCGGGTTGGCGTTCGAGCTCGACAAGCCGATAACGATCGTGGAGTCGCCTCCCATCCAGGTCACCCTGGCGCCGCCGCTGACTGAACCGCCGCCGATCCCGATTCCGATCATTCCGCCGACACCCAAGCCGACGCCGGTGGAAAGGGTCACGCCGACGCAGCCGGCCGCGGCATCGCCCGCGAAACCGCAGCCAGCGCCGGTGCAACCGGCCGCGCTGGCGGCGCCAACCCCGGTCACGACGCCAGCGCCGAAGGCGGCGCCGACCGTGCGGGTCAAGGCGCCGACCCCGGTCGCCCACGCGGCCCCGGCGCCCGCCCCGACGCCAATCGCCCACACCTCGCCGTCACTCATCCAAGCGCCCATGGCGCCGGTGCTGTTGCCGCCGGCGCCGCAAGCGGCCGCGGCGTCGGCCTCCCCCTCCGCCGCGGCCCAGGCGGCGGCTTCTGCGGCGCCCGGCGCGGCGGCCGGGCCGAACGGGTTGCGCGATGCGCTGCGCCTGGGCTTCGGTTGCGCCCATCCGGACGGGGTGAACCTGACGGCGGCGGAACGCGCGGCCTGCGGCCGCACGGCCGCGGCCCGTGGCGGCCCGGCTTTCAACATCCACCCGCCGGCCTATATTGAGCATGAGGGCGAGGTCAACGAAGCCTGGCGCCGCTACCAGACCAGCAACAGCAGCCACGACTATCCCGGTCTGCACTGCGCCGCCGGGCGCGACTGCGAACCGGATAAGCCAACGCCCTCGCCCGATCCGATCGCAGACACCTGCCCCTATATGCGCTGCAATATGGGCAACGTCCGATAGGAGCCTTCGATCACGATGAACGTGATCGATTCCTAGAGTTTGGAGCGGGTTGCGGGCGGAAAACCGCTTCGCACTTTTCCTCAACCCGCTCCCGGTGACGCCCTATTCGGCGGGCGTCGCCTCGGCCTCGGCCGCCGCGGCGATTTCCGCCGGCAACTGTTCTTCGATCACCTCGACCGCGCGACTGGCGGCGAGGGTCTCGTCGCGCTTGGTCGCGATCCGCTGCAGACCACGGAGGTAGGCGCCGGTGCCCGCCGGGATGAGCCGGCCGACGATGACGTTCTCCTTCAGGCCTTCCAGCGTATCGATCTTGCCCTGCACCGAGGCTTCGGTCAGCACCCGGGTGGTCTCCTGGAAGGAGGCCGCCGAGAAGAAGCTGCGGGTCTGCAACGACGCCTTGGTGATGCCGAGCAGGACCGGCTGGGTGATCGCGGGCCGGCCCTTGCGGGCTTCGACCTTGGCGCTCTCTTCCTCGAAGTCGGGCTTGTCCATCTGGTCGCCCTTGATCAGGCCGGTATCGCCTGGCTCGAGGATCTCGACCTTCTGCAGCATCTGACGAACGATCGTTTCGATGTGCTTGTCGTTGATCGGCACGCCCTGCAGCCGGTAGACCTCCTGGATCTCGTTGACCAGGAACTCGGCCAGCGCCTCGATGCCCTGAATACGCAGGATATCGTGCGGGTCGGGATTGCCGTCGATAATGTACTCGCCCTTGCGGATCACGTCGCCGTCGTGGACGGCGATATGCTTGCCCTTGGGGATCAGGAACTCCACCGGATCGCCGCCGTCCTCGGGCGTGATCTTGATGCGGCGCTTGTTCTTGTAGTCGCGGCCGAACTCGACGCGACCGTCCATCTCGGCGATGACGGCGCAATCCTTCGGACGACGCGCTTCGAACAGTTCCGCGACCCGCGGCAGGCCGCCGGTGATGTCGCGGGTCTTGGCGCTTTCGGTCGGGATCCGCGCCAGCACGTCGCCGGGCTTCACCTCGTCGCCGTCGCCGACGGAAAGGATGGCTCCGACCGGCAGGAGGTTACGCGCCTCCCCGCCATTGGCCAGGCGCTTATAGCCGCCGTCGTCGTCGAGCACCGCCATGGCCGGACGCAGGTCCGCACCGCGCGGACTGGCGCGCCAGTCGATGATCACGCGGTTGGAGATGCCGGTGGCCTCGTCGGCCTCGTCGCGGACGGAGAGCCCGTCGACCAGGTCTTCGAACCGCACCTTGCCGCCAACCTCGGTGATGATCGGGGTGGTGTACGGGTCCCATTCGGCGATGCGCTCGCCCTTCTTGACCTTCTGGCCGTCCTTGACCTTCAGCCGCGCGCCGTAGGGCGGCTTGTAGGATTCACGGTCCTTGCCGTCGACCTGGATCATGAGCTGGGTATTGCGGCTCATGACGATCAGGGCGCCGTCGACGGCGGTGACGGTCGGGCCGGTGACGCTGGCCACACCATCGCTGCCGCTTTCGAAGAAGGACTGCTCGGCCACCTGGGCGGTGCCGCCGATGTGGAAGGTCCGCATCGTCAGCTGGGTGCCGGGCTCACCGATCGATTGGGCGGCGATGACGCCGACCGCTTCGCCGATGTTCACCGGCGTGCCACGCGCCAGATCGCGGCCGTAGCAGGCGCCGCAGATGCCGACCTTGGCCTCGCAGGTGAGCGAAGAGCGCACCTTCACCGACATGACGCCGGCATTGTCGATCAGCTCCACCTGGGCTTCGTCCAGATAGGTGTCGGCCGGGACGATGATGTCGCCGGCGCCGGGGTCGCGGATGTCCTCGGCCGCGGAACGGCCCAGGACGCGCATGCCCAGCGAGACCAGCACGTCGCCGCCTTCGACAACGGCGTGCAGGGTGATGCCGCGGGTGGTGCCGCAGTCTTCCTCGGTGATGATGCAGTCCTGCGCCACGTCGACCAGACGCCGGGTCAGATAGCCGGAATTGGCCGTCTTCAAGGCGGTGTCGGCCAGGCCCTTACGGGCGCCGTGGGTGGAGTTGAAGTACTCCAGCACGGTCAGGCCTTCCTTGAAGTTCGAGATGATCGGCGTCTCGATGATCTCGCCCGACGGCTTGGCCATCAGGCCGCGCATGC
>CALAEG010000089.1 GCA_937890965.1 uncultured Caulobacteraceae bacterium
ATCGGGCGGCATCCGCGGGCGCATCTGGCGGCGCCTGCACCAGGGCGCCGATTGGATCGGCGGCCGGGGGTTTCAGTTCCGAAGGCCGTCTGGCCACGGGCTCGACCGCGGCGGGCTGGCCCTCATCCGCGGGGGCGACGGCCGCCAGTTTGGCCGGCTTTTGCGGGGCGCTGGCCACGACCTTGGCGGGCTTGGCCGCTTCCGGTTGGGCGGCGACCGCGATCGGCGCGCCCGCGGCCGTTGGCGTCGTCGCCTGGGGCGCGGCGCCTTGCGCCGGGGCTTGTGGCTTCGGCGCGGACGCGCCGGCGATCGTGGCCAGGGCCTGGGCGTCGATATCGTGCTTGGCGTCGACCGGCTGCAGGCCGAGATAGCGGTTCGACAGGGTCTCCAGCCGCTCGGGCTGTTCCAGGCTGGCGACCTCGGCGCGCAGCAGGGTGACCGTGGCGCGCTCGTCGCTGATCTGCTGCTGGACGTGGTCGATCTCGGCGCTCTCGCTGCCGGCGATGGTCTTGGCCAGATAGACCAGCAGGATCAGCGCCAGCAGCACGCCGACGCCGCCGATCTCGATGACGCGGAAACCGCGGAAGCGCTGGTCGAAGACGCCGAGCACGCTCATGCCGCCGCCTTCCAGGCCGGCGCCGCGGTCCGCTCGGCGGCGCGCAGCTTGGCCGAACGCGCGCGGGGATTGGCGGCGATCTCGGCCGCGCCGGGGGTCGCCGCGCCGTTGAACAACAGGTGGAAGGAGGGTTTGCGCGTCTCCTCGGCAGGTGGCCGGTGCCGCGAGCCGCCGGGGGTGCGGCCGGCGCGTTCGGTCAGGAAGGCCTTGACGATGCGGTCCTCCAGCGAATGGAAGCTGACCACGGCCAGTCGCCCGCCGTCGCGCAGCAATTGCTCGGCGGCCTCCAGGCCGGCCTCGAGTTCGGTAAGCTCGGCATTGACCGCGATGCGCAGGGCCTGGAAGACGCGGGTCGCCGGATGCACCTTGGCCCCCTTGCGGCCGCCAAGGGCGCGCTCGACCACGTGGGCCAGGTCGAGCGTGCGGGTGAAGGGCTCGACCGCGCGGCGGCGGACCAGGGCCTGGGCGATGCGGCGCGAACTCTTCTCCTCGCCATAGACGAAGAAGATGCGGGCCAGTTCGGCCTGGTCGGCGCCGTTGACCAGGTCGGCGGCGTTAGTTCCGGTCTGGCTCATCCGCATGTCGAGCGGGCCGTCGGTCTGGAACGAGAAGCCGCGCTCGGGCTGGTCGATCTGCATCGACGAGACGCCGAGATCGAAGGCCGCCCCGTCGATGGGCTCGGAAAGGTGCTCGGCCATGGCGGAGAAACGGTCCTCGATCAGCCGGAACCGGCCGCTGGCCGCCAGCGGAGCTGTGTGGGCCAGCACGGCCGGATCGCGATCGAAAGCGACGACGCGGGCGCCGGCGCCTAAGAAGGCGCTGGAATAGCCGCCGGCGCCGAAGGTGGCGTCGACGATCAGCTTGCCTGGCCCCGGCTGCAGCGCCGCGACCACCTCATCCAGCATGACCGAGCGGTGCGCGACGTCGCTCATACGCCGGCTCCCAGGCGAGCGCGACGTTGCTCGGCGCGGCTTGTGGCCAGGCCCTTGCGGGCGCCGGCTCCGTGGGCGACGCGGGCGGCATGGAAGGCGTCGCGCCCCCAGATCTGAAAGCGTTCGCCAAGGCCGATGATCACCACCCAGTCGCTCAGGCCGAACATTTCGCAAAGGTGTTCCGGCAGGGTCACCCGGCCGGCGGTGTCGAAGGCGAGCTGGGCCATGCCGCCGCGCAGGGTGAATTCCAGCGAGTAGCGCAGGGGGTCGCCGACCTCGAATTCGTTGATCAGCGCCTCGTTGCGCTCGAACAGGGCCTTGCCGCCGCCTTCGATGCAATCGGCCTCGACCGAGGGGAAGCAGAAGATGCCGTCAAATGGTCCCGCCGCCAGCGCACGGAATTCCTGCGGCACAACGATGCGCCGTTTGGCGTCCAATGGCTTTTCGAAGGTCGAATAGAACACTTCGCCCCAAGCCCCCACGGCGCGACCGGCCCCTCAGCCCCGGCGCCTCGGCCCGGGACGCGCAAAGAGGCTCATCCCAGTGCGATTGGGTTAACATGGGATTGACTGCCTCGCAATGCCGCAAACTGCCTATCGGCTGCAAATTCAAAGATGTCGCAGGGGCAAATGGTTAACAGAATATAGTTATCCACAGAACATACAGCGAACATGTTAAGTATAGCGAGGTTGGCGGGATCAGACGGCCTGTAAGCCGGGTTCTGTGCCGCCCCGCTTTCACGGGACGCGGCGGCCATTCCTCTGGACCGGTCCTTGCGGGCCGGTTCTCGCGACCTACCCGGACGGCTCGGGCCGGAGAAGCCCTGCCGGAGCGAACTCCGGCGCGTCGTCCCTATTCGGTCTTGCTCCAGGCGGGGCTTGCCATGCCGTCCCCGTCGCCGGGTCCGCGGTGGGCTCTTACCCCACCCTTTCATCCTTACCGCCCGTGCGAGCACGGGTTTGGCGGTTTGCTTTCTGTGGCGCTATCCCTGGGGTCGCCCCCGGCGGGCGTTACCCGCCGCCTTCTCACCGTGGAGCCCGGACTTTCCTCTCCTATCTTGCGACAAGAGCGACCGCCCGGCCGTCTGATCCTCAGGTCAGGGTGTGCCGCGCGAATCGTTAGGTCAAGCGGCGGCGCGCAGCAGCGCCATCAGCCGGGCGCGGGTCTCGCCGTCGGCGGCGCCATCGATGCGCTCCGGGCGCCAGTGGCGCTGGAAGGCGGTGATGGTGATGGAGGTGGCCTTGTCGTAGCGGCCGGAGGGGGCGCAGTCGTAGCCCAGCCGGGTCAGCCCGGCCTGCAGGGCGAAGACGGCGGTGCTCTCCTCGCCGAGCTGCAAGGGCGCGCCCGGCGCGGGCGGCGGCTCGACCCAGAGGCCGAAGCCGGCCTCGGCGAGGGACTTCCAGGGAAAGAACTCGCCGGGATCGATCTTGCGGTCGGGCGCCACGTCGGAATGGCCGATGATGCGGGCGTCCGCCACGTCCCACCGCTCGCGGATGCCGGCCAGCAGGTCGAGCAGCGTGGCGATCTGCGCCTCGGGAAAGGCCCGATAGCCCCAGTCGTGGCCCGGATTGACCAGTTCGATGCCGATGGAGACCCCGTTCAGGTTGCGCTCGCCCTTCCAGAAGGAGACGCCGGCGTGCCAGGCGCGCCGCTCCTCGGCCACTAGGGCGAAGGCGCGGCCATCTTCTTCGATCAGGTAGTGGGCGGAGACCTTGGCCTCCGGGTCGCGCAATCTCGCGAGCGCCTCATCGCCTGTCGGCATGCCGGTATAGTGCAGCAGCACCATGTCGGGCGGCGCGGTGCGGGCGTCGAAATTCGGTGAAGGCGCGTCGATGAACCGCATCGGGCGCTGGCGTCGGGCCTAGCGGCCGTGCTGGTCCCAGCCATAGGCGACCCAGGAGCCGCCGCCCAGATCGCGGGCCTCGATGATGTCGCTGTCGTTGCGTCGCATGGTGCGCCGGGCGCGTAACGCGAGGCCGGCGAAGACCAGCAGGACCGAGGCCATCAGCGCGATGACCACCAGGCTGGCGGCGAAGACCACGGCCAGCACAGCGGCTATCGCCGCCGCGCAGATGGTGGCGATGACGCCGCCGACCCAGGCCAACGGCTTCCACGCCACAGTGATCAGGGGCGCCCGGCCGCTCGACAATCGTTCCATCGCGTTCTTCTTTCGTCGCGGCCACGAGTGTTAAGCCTTTGTCCGCCCTAAACGGCCGTCTCGTCAACAGGTCCGGCGCACGTGCGCGTGCTATCCCAATACGTTGAGCAAGCCGCTAAAGATCGGTCGGCGGCGGGCCGGATCACGAGGATATGACCACGAGCGACGCCGACATGTTCGACTTCTGGATCGATCGCGGCGGCACCTTCACCGACGTGATCGGGCGCTCCGGCGATGGGCGGCTCGTGACGCTGAAGCTGTTGTCCAGTTCGCCGGCCTATGCGGACGCCGCGGTCGAGGGCATGCGGCGGATGCTTGGCGTCGCCGTTGACGCGGCCTTTCCGGCCAGTCGCGTGGGCGCGATCAAGCTCGGCACCACGGTGGCGACCAATGCGCTTCTGGAGCGCAAGGGCGCGAAAACCCTCTTCGTCGCCACCGACGGGTTCGCCGACGCCCTGGTCATCGGCGACCAGACCCGCCCCAGCCTCTTCGCCCTGGATATCGAAAAGCCGGCCCCGCTCTATGCCGGCGTCGTTGAGGCCGATGAGCGGCTGGACGCCGCGGGCGCGATGCTTCGTCCGCTCGACGGCGCGGCCCTGGCCGAGCGATTGAGGGCCGCCGTCGCCGATGGCTTCACCTCGATCGCCATCGCCTTTCTGCACGCCGATCTGAACCCGGTGCACGAACTGGAGGCCGGTGAGATCGCGCGGGCGGCGGGGTTCGCCTTCGTCGCCCTTTCGCACCAGGTCTCGCCGGCGCCACGTTACCTCCCGCGCGCCGAGACCACCGTCGCCGACGCCTATCTGACGCCGGTGGTCAGGGCCTATGCCGGGCAACTGGCCGAGGCCGTCGGCGGGGCGGCGCTCTATTTCATGACCTCGGCCGGGGGCCTGGTCCGCGCCCAGGCCTTTCGCGGACGCGACGCGGTGGTCTCCGGCCCGGCCGGCGGGGTGGTGGGCGTTGCACGGGTCGCGGAGGCCGCGAACGCGCCGGCCGTGCTGGGCTTCGACATGGGCGGCACCTCGACCGACGTCTGCCGCTTTGCCGGCGCGCTGGAGCGGCGCGACACCGCCAGGGTCGCCGGGGTGCGGCTGCGCAGCCCCATGCTCGACGTCGAGACCGTGGCGGCCGGCGGCGGCTCGATCCTGGCCTTCGACGGCCTGCGCGCGCGGGTGGGGCCGGCCAGCGCCGGCGCCGATCCGGGCCCGGCGGCTTACGGGCGCGGCGGGCCGGCGACCATCACCGACGCCAACCTGGTGCTCGGCCGGATCGATGCGAGCGCATTCCCTTCGGTTTTTGGGCCGGGTCAGGACCAGCCGCTGGACACAGCGGCGGCGCGGGCGCGATTGGACGAGCTGGCCGAGGCGATGGGCGCGGCCAGTCCCGAGGCCGCCGCCGAGGGCTTTGTCGCTGTCGCGGTTGAACAGGCCGCCCAGGCCATCCGGCGCATCTCGACCGAGCGCGGGTTCGATCCCCGCGGTCACGCCCTGGTCGCCTTCGGCGGCGCGGCGGGACAGATCGCCTGCTGGGTGGCCGAGGCGCTTGGCTGCGACGAGGTGCTGTCGCCGCGCTATGCCAGCCTGCTGTCGGCCTGGGGCATCGGCCAGGCGCGCATGCGCAGCCTGAAGCGTGCGGGTCTTGACCGGAAGCTGGACGGCGACGGGCTCGAGGCCGCCAATCGCCTCGCCGATCGGCTGACGGATGAAGCCAGGGCGGAGCTCTCCGCCCAGGGCGCCACGCCGGCTGCGATCGGCCGACGACTGCGGCTGCGCTACGATGGCGCCGACGCAGAGCTTCTGGTCCCGTTCGGCGCGGCCGATGCGATCCGGGAGGCGTTCGAGGCGGCCCATCGCCGGCTGTTCGGCTTTGTCGAGCCGGCGATGTCCGTCCTGATCGCCGGTGTCGAGGTCGAGGGCGAGGCCGGCGGCGATTCGCCGGTGCCGGTCGCGCCGGAGCCGGCCGCCGGCTCCGGCGGAAAACAAGACGGTAAGACAGTCGCCGCCGACACCCTGAGCGGGCCCCTCGATTGCCC
>CALAEG010000090.1 GCA_937890965.1 uncultured Caulobacteraceae bacterium
GCGCAGCACCGTCCCCTCCACCGTCGGGCTGAGGCCGAGATTGGAGTCGCGGATCGCCTTGTCGACGGCATGCACCATCGACTTGTCCCAAACCGAGACCGACAGCGCGCGCGGCTCCGGGACGCTGATCGACGCCACCTGGCCGATCGGCATGCGCTGGCCGTAGGCTTCGACCTGCACCGGATCCAGCAGGCTGGCGCTCGCTCGCCCGGTGCGCAGACCGCCGAGTTCGTGCTTCAGCGTCGCTTGGACCGCCGCCATGCGGCGTTTGAGGTCGGCGAGATCAAAAGTAGGCAGCGTCGGCATTTAAGGAACCCATTGTTGCCCGCCGCGGACCATCTTGCCAGCCGGGCGCCGCGGGGATCGATCGAAACGCGCGCGATGCGCGCGCGGCGCGCCACTGATAGCATAGGTTGAGGCGGGTCGCAGCCCTGCGGCGTTCCCTGTCCGATCTGTCGGCGTTACGGGGTGGCGGCGTTGGCGGCGGCGTTCGGTCTGCCGAGCTGCGCCGCCCTCGCCATCGCCGCCAACGCGGCCTGGCCTTCGGGCTGGATCAGCCCGGCCGACATGACCAGCTTTGCGGCGTCTTCCGGCGCCATGTCGATCTCGATGAGGTCGGCGGTCGGCACGAAGAAATAGAAGCCGGTCGTCGGGTTGGGCGTGCAGGGCAGGAACACCGACGTCATCGGCTGCTCCGGCAGCGCGTCGGCGATCGCGCGGGTGGGCTCGGAGGAGATGAAGACGACCGACCACGCCCCCTTCATCGGGAATTCGACCAGGCCGACCCGGCGGAACTGGTCGCCGCTTTGGCTGAACACGGTCTCGAAGATCTGCTTGAAGCTCTTGTAGAGGCCACGCACCACCGGCGTGCGCGCGACCAACGCTTCGCCAATCCTCAGCAGCGTGCGGCCAGCGATGTTGGCGGCGAGAAAGCCGAGCAGCGTCAGGCCGATGAGGACCGCGACGACGCCGAAGCCCGGCACATGGACGGGCAGGTAGTTGTCGGGCCACAGGTTCGCCGGCGCGAGCGGCTTGACCCAATTGTCGATCGTGTCGACGACCCACCAGGCGATATAGGCGGTCGCCCCGACCGGGCCGAAGATCACCAGGCCGGTGAAGAACCACGAGCGCAGGCGCGCTGCGAGCGAGCGGTGAAACGGGCCGCCGGGCCTGGGCTCAGTCGTCATGCTTGCACCCGGAGTGGGAAAGCGCAGGC
>CALAEG010000091.1 GCA_937890965.1 uncultured Caulobacteraceae bacterium
CCAGCCATACATTCGCGTCGCGGCAGCCGTCGACGACGCGGCGGGCCCAGTCGACATACTCATCGCGCCGGGCGCGCGGCCAGTCCGGCGGCGGGCTGGCCAGCAGCGATCTCAGATTGGAGGTCTTGTCGGCCAGCTTGATCACCTGTGCGCCCCAGGAGGCATGCGCGGCGTGCTCGATCTGCAGGTCCTTGCGCCCCTGCTTGGGCAGGCTCTTGTCGTCCGTCACCTCCGCCGTCAGGTCCGCGATGCGGGCGCCGAAAACCTTGCGGATTTCATCGATGGTGGTGTCGGTGTCTTCGACGGTGTCATGCAGGATCGCCGCGATGACGACGTCCAGGTCGCCGTCCGTGGCCCGAGCCACGAGTTCCGCCACCTCGGTCAGGTGGTTCATATAGGGCTCGGCCGCTTCCCCTTTTCGACGTTGGTCGACGTGTTTGCTGGCCGCGAAGTGATAGGCTCTGGCGAGTTCGATGGTTGGGTTCAACAGGCTCTCCCTTCAGTGGGCGCTATGCGGCGTCGGTCCAGCAACTCCGCCCATCTCTCCAATGCCTCGCGCCGCTGCTCGAACAGTTCGTTGCGGGCATAGACCCGCGATATCACCGATGTCGTCGAGGCGCCGACGTGGTTCAGGCACCGGTCGGCGATCGCCGGGTCGATCTGGAGCACATCGCAAGCCGCTGTCGCGAACGCCCGGCGCAAGTCGTGGAATCGCCAAGCCGGCATCGCTTCCAGGATACCACGCTCACCGCGGCGTATCTGGATGATGGCGTCAATGCGGGCCTTGGCGCGAGACCAGCCGGATACCGGAGACCGTCCGGTTGTGCTGAACACGAACGGTCCTTCGACGGTTCGCGCCGTTATGGCCGCCTGCAGAACTCGCCCCGCGGCCGGAACGATCGGCATCCGGATAGCGCGGCCGTTCTTCGACCGGCCGGGAGGCAGGGTCCAACATCCGCCTTGGCCGTCGGGTCCGATGGAGAGTTCGGCTAAGCGGATGTCTCCAACTTCATCACGACGGCTCGCGGTCAACACCAAGAGCTGAATGGCCGGCCCAAACGGGTAGCCAAGCTCGCCTGCCGCCTCCCAGATCTCCGCGACCTCGTCGACCGATGGGGTTCGATCGCGGGTAATCTCCCGGCTCGGCTTTGAAATTCCCGCCGCCGGGCTGGCCTCCAGGTAGCCCCTGCCGACGGCCCACCCAAAGAAGGCTTTCAGGTAGGCCAGGACCCGATTGGCGTGGATGGGCGCCCTGTCGGCCATGGCGTCGACAATCTCGCTGATATCTCGTCGGCCGAGCGTAGTGGCATCGCGATGACTGAGGGGACCCAAGGCGCATCTGATCGCCATGCCCATCACCCTGCCCGTGCGCAGCTGCGTCAGGCGGCGAGCCTCGTAGCGCTCCAGCAGCACTTCCACCGTCAGTACGGCAGGCTCGCTGGGCACCGGCGGGTCGAAGCTCGCCTTGAGCCTGCCGACAAGCTGGCGGACGTCGCCAACGCTGACCTCAGGCCAAGTCCCCAGGGGAATGCGCAGCCGATTCTGATCGACCAAGCCAACCCGGTAAGACCAGCGCGCCGCGCCAGATCCAATCCGCAATCGCAACCCTGGTTCAACCGCGTCGATGATCTCCACGGGCGCGGCCCTGCCCTTTCGGGCAAGCGCGGCGATGATCAGCTGGTCGGTAATCTGGCTGGCCAAGATTGGTTGGTTCTATCCGTTTGGGGGCTCGTCATCGCTTGCCGTACGACCAGGGTATTATCAGCAATTCGAATAATCAAGGACCTAATATATATGACGAGCGAAAGAAGCGGTCTTCCATGACAAAATCGACCTTCACGCCGGCCTATAAACTGATGCTGACGGCGCTCATCGATCTGCGACACCAAGCCGGTGTCAACCAGATCGAGCTGGCGCGGCGCCTGGGAAAGCAGCAGGCGTTCGTGTCGAACATCGAGCGCGGCGTTCGGCGCGTGGACGTGATCGAGTTCTATGCCATCGCCAAGGCATTGGGCGGCGACCCGGCGAAACTGTTCAGCGCACTGGTCGCCAAGCTGCCGGCGAAGGTTGGGATCTAACGCGGCGCCACAGGGTTCCGCGCGACTTCGCCCGCTACGAGTGCGGCCCAGTTGGAGAGCACGCTCAAGCGGACATCAAACGTTTCACTTGAGGACGACCAAGCGCGTTGCACGGCGGTCTTGCATTCCGTCATCCGGTTCAGGCAGCGACCCAACAGAAACTCATCTTCCCCCAGATGCTCGATCGAAAGGTCGAAGAAGGAACGGCGCAAATCGTTCAGTCGCCATGGCGGCATGGCGACAGCGTGCTT
>CALAEG010000092.1 GCA_937890965.1 uncultured Caulobacteraceae bacterium
GGGGAAGAAGATGCGCGCATTTCCAAGGCTTCTAGCCGCCGCCCTGGCGGCCATGGTCGCAAGCGGTTTCTTGGCGGGGCGCGCGGCGGCGGTGCCGGCCTTCGCCGAGCAGACCGGCCAACCGTGTGTCGGGTGCCATGTCGGCGGCTTCGGGCCGCAGCTGACGCCGTTCGGCCGCGCATTCAAGCTGGGGGGCTATACGCTGCGGACCAACAGCTTCAATGTGCCTTTATCGGCGATGGCGGTCGCCTCCTACATCAGGACCCAGAAGGGTCAGCCTAGCCCTCCGGCCTCGTCCTTCCGCGACAACGACAATTTTGCGCTCGACCAGGCGAGCCTCTTCCTCGCCGGTGGTCTCGGTCAGCACTTCGGCGGCTTCGTCCAGGCCACCTACGACGGTGTCGCCAGGGCGTTCCACTGGGACAACCTCGATCTGCGCGCCGTGACCACCACCACGGTAAAAGGGGTCAACATGGTGCTTGGCCTCAGCGCCAACAACGCGCCGAGCGTGCAGGACGTCTTCAACACGCTGCCAAGCTGGGGGTTCCCCTACACCACATCCGGCCTCGCGCCATCCCCCGGCTCCGCGCCGCTCATCGGCAGCCTGGCGCAGAATACCATCGGCCTTACCGGTTACGCCTGGATCAATTCCGAACTCTATGCCGAACTCGGCGCCTATCAGTCGCCGAGCGCCAGGTTCCTGACCCAGGCGGGCGTCGATCCGACCGATCCCGGCGCGATCGAGGGCGCGGCGCCCTATGCGCGGGTCGCTTACAACAAGAACTTCGGCGACAGCAACGTCGAGGCGGGCGCGTTCTGGATGAACGCAAACCTCTTTCCCGGCCTGGACCGGACCACCGGAATGGCCGACCACTATACGGACTGGGGGCTGGACGGGTCCTATCAGCTGTTCGCCGCCAAGCACGACGTCTTCACGATCAACGGGCGCTATATCTATGAGACCCAGGCGTTGGACGCCTCGCGGGCGCTCGGTCTGGCCGACAATCGCGGCCAGACCCTGCAGGACCTCCGCCTCGATGCCTCCTACTATTGGCGCGACCAGGTCGGCCTGACCGTCAGCGGGTTCGACACCTGGGGCAGCAGCGACGATCTGCTTTACGCGGCCAACCGCAGGCTGCGGCCGGACAGTTCCGGCGTCAGCCTGCAGGTCGACGGCACGCCCTTCGGCCAGGGAAAGTCGCCGCTCGGGCCACGCTTCAATGTCCGCGTCGGCGCACAGTACACCGCCTATACGAGCTTCGACGGGGCCAGCTCGAACTATGA
>CALAEG010000093.1 GCA_937890965.1 uncultured Caulobacteraceae bacterium
TTCTCGAGCAAACACAAGGCGAGACGCGGCGACCGGGCACCCTTTCTATCCAACTTCCAGCCTAACAAGACCTGAATTTCGACACGAGGCGCCGTTGGCCTGACAATACCAGCAGGGCCCTGCGCCCTGGCTGCGACTGATGTCCGTCGTCATCCATTGAGGGTCGCGGCCGGGCTAAGGTTAGGGAGCGACGTCTTTGCGTAGGCCGGCCGATAGGCGCGCGAGCGGATGAACGCCGGGATGTCGGCGGGCCGATCGACGCCGGCCAGGCCCTTGTCGAAGATGCGCTCGGCGACCCGCGCGGCCACGTGCAGGGAGGCGGGCAGGATCCGGCTCTGCGGCGGATAGATCAGGCCCGTGGCTAGGCTCTGGTCGGTGACCTGCTCGGCGACAGCTTTGGCCGCCACGATGAACAGCTCGTCGGTCACGCGGCTTGCCTCGGTCGCAAAGACTGCCATGCCGATCGCCGGGAAGATGTAGACGTTGTTGCCTTGTCCGGGGACGAAGGTTTTGCCCGCGATCTCGACTGGGGGAAACGGGCTGCCGGCGGCGAAGATCGCTCGGCCGTCCGACCACCGATAGGCCTCCTCGGCGGTGCATTCCGAGCGCGAGGTTGGGTTGGAATAGGGAAAGATGATCGGCCGCTCGTTGATCTCCGCCATCGCCTCGATCACCGGCTGGTTGAACAGCTTCGGCACGGTGCTCACCCCGATGACGCCAGTGGGGCGCAGCGCCCTCACCGCCTCCACGAAGGCGGAGACCGGCGCGTGGTCGAGCGCGAACGGCTTTTGGAAGTCAGCGAGGTCCGCGCGCGATCTGACGAGCAGGCCGTTGATGTCGAAGAGGGCGTTGTGGGACTGGGCCGCCTCGAAGGCGACGCCCTCGAGCGCCATCGCCTGGCTGATCAGCTGGGCTATGCCCGTCGCTGCGGATCCGGCGCCCAAGAACAGGAAGCGCTGATCGGCCAGCCGCTGGCCGGAGATGCGCAGGGCTCCATAGATCCCGGCCAGCGCGACGGCTGCAGTGCCCTGGATGTCATCATTGAAGGTGCAGACCTTGTCGCGGTAGCGCGCGAGGATAGGAACGGCGTTGAAGTTTGCGAAATCCTCCCACTGGATGCAGCACGTCGGATGCAGCGCGTGAACGGCCTCAACGAATTCGTCGACGAAGGCCGCGTATGCCTCGCCGCGCACGCGGTTCTGGCGCAGGCCAAGGTAGAGCGGATCGTCGAGCAGCGCCGGGTTGTTGGTCCCGACGTCGAGTATGACGGGAAGGCAAAATTGCGGGGGAACACCCGCGCAGGTCGTGTAGAGCGCGAGCTTGCCGATCGGAATGCCCATGCCGCCGACGCCCAGGTCGCCGAGGCCCAGCACCCGCTCGCCATCGGTGACGACGATGAAGCGGACGTCCTTGTCCGGCCAGTTAGCGAGCAGATCCTTCAGGCGTCCTTGCGCGGTGATAGGCAGATAGACCCCGCGAGTCGACCGGAAGAAGTGGTTGAACTTCTGGGAGGCCTCGCCAACGGTCGGCGTGTAGACGATCGGCATGAACGCCGCCGGGTCCGACATTAGCACGGCATAGAATAGGGTTTCGTTGCGCGACTGCAGGTCCGAGAGCAGCAGGTATTTCTGCAGGTCGTCGTCCAGGCTCGCGAGTTCTGCGTGGATACGCGCGACCTGCAGCTCCAGCGTGATCGGCACGGGCGGCAGCAGTCCTTCCAGCCCATGGGCGCGCCGCTCGGCCTCGGTGAAGGCACTGCCCTTGTTCAGTCGCGGATTGCGAAGAAGCTCGTAGCCGGTCGCCGCAGGCCGGGGTGACGTTCCAGACATGGAATGGTCCCTTTCCTTCGTACGGGTGAAGGCGAATGCCGCACACCGATGAGGACAGACAAAGAAGATGGCCAGGAAGCCAATGTCTGCTTCCCACGATCGCCGCGGGTCATGCCGCAAACGTTGACGCCGACGCGCGCGCCCAGTTCTGCGTGTAGAAGCCAGCCTCGCAGGTTCCGTCGATCAGCTGACCGGGCCGGAGGAAGGTGTGGAGCTCGCTGAACTGCCTGATCTCGGTCGCGCTCACGCGGCGGACGAGATGGTGCGGCTTGAGCTGATCCGGGTGCTCGAGTCCGGCCGCCGCCAGCATGTCCGACAGGGCGCGCAGCGTCAGCCGATGGAAATTGTAGACCCGCTCGGCCTTGTCCGGAACTACGAGGGCGGATTGGCGCAGCTTGTCCTGGGTGGCGACGCCGGTCGGGCAGCGATTGGTGTTGCAGCGGACCGACTGCACGCAGCCAACCGCGAACATGAAACCGCGCGCGGCGTTCGCCCAATCGGCGCCGATGGCCAGGACGCTCGCGATATCGAAAGCGCTGACGATCTTGCCGGCGACGCCGACCTTCACGCGATCTCTCAGACCTGCGCCCACCAGGGTGTTGTGAACGAGCAGCAGCCCCTCGCGCATCGGCGCGCCGATGTGGTCGCTGAACTCGGTCGGCGCCGCGCCGGTGCCGCCTTCCGCGCCGTCCACCACGACAAAGTCGGGCGTCACACCGGTTTCCAGCATCGCCTTGACGATCCCCATGAAATCCCACGGGTGACCGATGCAGAGCTTGAAACCGACCGGTTTGCCGCCGGACAAGGCGCGAAGCCGGGTAATAAACTCCATCATTTCAATCGGCGTCGAAAAGGCGCTGTGGCGCGCCGGCGAGATGCAGTCCTGGCCCATCGGCACGCCGCGGGTCCGCGCGATCTCCGGCGTCACCTTGGCGGCGGGCAGCACGCCGCCGTGGCCGGGCTTGGCCCCCTGACTGAGCTTGATTTCGATCATCTTGACCTGATCCAGGTTGGCCTGGGCGGCGAACCGATCGGGGTCGAAACGCCCGTCCTCGGTGCGGCAGCCGAAATAGCCGCTGGCGATCTCCCAGACGATGTCTCCGCCCATCTCAAGATGGTAGGGCGAGATGCTCCCCTCGCCGGTGTCATGGCCGAAATTGCCCCGCTTGGCGCCGGCGTTGAGCGCGCGGATGGCGTTGGCGCTGATCGCGCCGAAGCTCATCGCGGAGATGTTGAACACCGAAGCCGAATAGGGTTTGGCGCACTGTTCGCCGATCGTGATGCGGAAGGCTTCCGGGTCGGCGGCCTTGGCCGGGTAGGCCGAATGGCCAATGAACTCATAGCCGTCCCGATAGACGTTGAGCAGCGTGCCGAACGGATGCTCGCCCGGCTCGCCTTTGGCGCGCTCATAGACCAGGGAGCGCTGGCTGCGCGAGAAGGGTGCCGCCTCTTCATCGGCCTCAACCAGATATTGTCGGATTTGGGGACGCAGGAGCTCCGCGATCCAGCGGACATGGCCGATAACCGGATAGTTGCGCAGTAACGCGTGGCGCCGCTGCAAGAGGTCGTAAAGGCCCAGCAGGCACAGCGCCGCCAGGATCCAGATGGCCGCTCCGATCAGTGGAAGGCCGCCCGAGATCGCTATGGCCAGAAGGGCCAGGCACAGAACCATGGCTCCGTAGCGGCCAAGCTGAAGGAGGGCTCCCAGCATGATCTGGACCCTCGGGTTTGCGGCGGCGTCTTGCATGGCCTTCTTATAGCGCCAATGAACACGCCGCGCCCAACCGGGGGGTCGATCGAGCACGTGCTGCCGCAGAGCTGGATGGCGAACTGGCCTCTACCCGACGGCCGCGAGGC
>CALAEG010000094.1 GCA_937890965.1 uncultured Caulobacteraceae bacterium
TGAGCATCGCGCCGGCCGATAGCGTTGCGGTCGGAGGACGCGTCTATGCGATCGGCGCGCCGCTCGGCCTGGAGCTGTCGCTGACCGAAGGCCTGGTCTCGGGCTTGCGCGAAATCGCCAATGAGCCGCTGCAGTCGATCCAGTTTTCCGCCGCAACCGCGCCGGGCTCCAGCGGCGGCGGGCTGTTCGACGATCACGGCCGGCTGATCGGCCTGACCTCGGCCATCGCGTCGAAGGAAAACGAGAGCCTGGGTTTCGCCCATCCGGCCCAATGGATCAGCGAGCTGATGCCGCGGGTCGAGGCCGAGCGGACGGCTTGGGCCGCGCGCCTCGCGGCCAACGGCGTGCTGCTGGGCGCGGACGGCCACGCGGCGCCCTCCGGCTTCGCCGAGCTTTCCGACCTGACCCGGATCCCGCTCGGCGAGCGGCCCGCCAAGGAGGTCACCGACGCCTACCGGCAATTCCTGCTGCTGGCCAAGCCACGCGCCTTCGTCCTCACCGGCGACGGGCGGTGGGGCGCGATCGCCGCGCCAGCGGCGCTGGACGCTCTGATCGCCGAATGCGCCGCCGCCGGCGTGCAGTGCCAGTTCTACGCCATCGACGACGCGGTCGTCTGGCCGCTCTAGGCGCAGGCGGCGTCAGGCCGCGGCGATGAATTCGCGATAGAGCGCGATCGGGGCCAGGCCGGTCCAGCCGCAGAAGTCGGGCCTGGCGATGTTCCCTTTGGACAAGGCGTCCGGCGCATAGTTCTCCCAGAAGGTGCCGGTCGATTTGAAGACCCGAGCGACCGACCAGTAATATTGCCGCGCCAGCCGGGTCGCCAAGCCCTGCTGACCACAGCGTTGAAGGCCCCTGATGACCATGTAGTTGGTGGGCGCCCAGACGCTGCCCATCCAATAGGACCCCACGGCTGAGAAACCAGCCTGGTCCGCCGGCCAGCTTGCGACCGGAATCCTCCGCCAGAACTGGTTTGGATCGACCAGGCAGCCAAGCATGCGGCTCAGGCGGGCCGGCGGCGCGATGCCGGCCAGCATGACCCAGAACATGCCGATGTGCTTGCGGCGGATCTGCTCGCCGTAGCCCAGGTCGTAGTAGAAGCCGTCCGCTTCGTTCCAGCAGTGCAGATTCACCGCCGCGCCGATGTCCGCATTGGCCTGGGCGTAGACGGACACGTCGGCCGTCTCGCCGAGCAGGCCGGCCATGACCCGCATATTGTCGGCGAAGAGGGCCATTTGCGCCGAGAAGTCGACGCTGCGGCCCTGCCGGTTCCAGGCCGCGTTCAGCCCGGTGTAGTTGAAGCGCTTGGGGTAGAGCGGCCTGATCGGGATGCCGGCGTGGTCGTCCCGCCAGCCGTCCGGATAGCGGGGGATGTTGTCCATCCCCGAACCCACGGCGTCGCCGAAGTAAAGGCCGTCCTCGCATCGATAGGTGCGCTGCAGAAATTCAAAGAACCGCTTCAGCCTGGGATAGGCGAAAGCCAGCCGGTCCCGGTCCTTGGACTGGCTGTAGAGCTCGAGTTCGGCAAAGGCCAGCAGGGGCGGGTTGATGCTGACCGGGTGGTCCTTCGGCCAGACGGGTCGGCCGGCCCCGGTGTATTCGCGGCAGATGAAACCGTCCGTGTCCTGACGAGCGTAGAAGTTGTCGAGCGCATTGGCGATCGGCAGCTGGTCTTGATGATATTTGGCGTAGGCCGCGATGAAGCAGGTGTCCCACAGGAAGATGTTGGTGCTGAACGCCGCGTCCAGGAAGGGCTTGGGAAAGGCCGGGTCGTGCGGCCCGCCGCGGATCTTCCGCTTGGCGATGTCGATCGCCGTTCGATACATCTGATGTTGCAGCGGGACCGGGACGGCCCAGTCGTCCTGTGCGGCCTGGGCGAAGACGGCGGGGCCGAGGCCGGCGCCCAGGACCGCGAGGCCGCCGACCTGCAGGAATCGCCGCTTCGAAACGCCTCTCAACCGACCTGCCTCCGCGAGCGAGACGACCCTATCTCGGCATGTAGGTGCGCAGCACGTCCTCGATGATGCGCTCCAGTTCGGCCAGGCTGTTGCAGCTCTTGGCGACGTTGCAGAAGCGGCGATAGCGCTCCATCTCGGAATCGCCGCGCGCCCACAGGCTCTCCGGCTCCGGGTTCAGCCATATCACCGCCCGCGCCCGCTCGCTGATCGCGCGCATCAGGTCGAGCCTCGGGTTCACATAGTTGGTGCGGCCGTCGCCCAGGATGATCACCGTGGTCCGCCGGTCGATCTTGGCCAGTTCCAGGGCGCAGAAGTCCTCCAGCGCCAGCCCATAGTCGGTCGAGCGCATGCCGATGCGCTTGATCACCGAGGCGATGGCGTCGGAGACCGCTTCGTCATTGAGAATGTCGCCCACCGCGACCAGCCGGTTGGAGAAGGCGAAGGCGTCCAGCCGCTCCACCACCTCGTTCAGGCTGTAGAGGAAGAGCAGCAGGAAGTGCGCGGCCTGGGCGACCGAACCGGAGACGTCGCACATCACCGCGATGCTCGGCCGGTCGATATGCTTGCTCTTCCAGACCAGCTCGAACGGCACGCCGCCATGGCCGAGGCTGCGGCGGATGGTGCGGCGCACGTCCAGCTGGCCACGCTTGGCGCGGCGGACCTGGCGGCTGTATTTCGACGCCAGCCGCTTGGCCATGCGGCGCACCAGCCGCTGCATGGTGGCCAGCTCGTGTTCGTCGATGGCGGTCAGCTTCTGGTTGGCCAGCACGTCTTCGCGCAGCTTGCGGCCGCTCTCGGCGGCGTAGAGCTCGTGCTGGCGCTCGACATAGTGGCCGGCCTCGGTGAACAGGTTCTCGCGCGCCTTGGCCAGCCGTTGGGCCAACTTGACCCCGGTTTCGTCCGAGCGCTTGCCGGCCTCGGCGATGCGCCGCTCCAGGCCGCCAAGCCCCATCTCGTCGAGCAGCCGGCGGGTGAGCAGGCGGCGCTGGCTGGAGAGGCGGATATTGGCCGCGCCGGCCCGCTCGCCCGCCGCCTCCATGGCCTGGGCCAGGGCCGCGCCGTCGTGCTCCAGCAGCATCTGGGCCAGGTCCGGTTCGCCGCCTTCGCCATCGGACAGCTCGTCCGCCATGGCCTGGTCGGCGGCGTCGGGCGGCGGCTGCAGGAATTCGTCGCGGCTGAAGAAGGTGTCGAACAGGGCGTCGAACCGCGCCGTCTCGGACGCGGTCTTGGCCAACGTGGTGACCAGGGCGTCGCGGAAGAGCTCGCGGTCGCCATAGCCCACCGCCTCGGCCGCCCGGTGCGCATCGATGGTCTCGGCCGGCGAAACCCGGATGTCCGAAGCCCGAAGCGCCCGAACAAAGCTCTCGAGGGTCTTTTGCACTACGAGCGCCCCCACTCCGGATTAAAGATGGCCGAACTCACGTCCGACGTCCTCAACCGGCCGCCTGGACCGGCTTGCGGATCAGTTCGCCGATCTGCGGTTCGACAGCCAAAATGTCCTGCTCGAACTTGAGCAGCACGTTCAAGGTGTCGCGCACCAGT
>CALAEG010000095.1 GCA_937890965.1 uncultured Caulobacteraceae bacterium
CCACCGAGATCTACACTCTTTCCCTACACGACGCTCTTCCGATCTGAAGAAGCAGCGTTCACTGAACGGGCTCGTATCCTTCAGCGTCAGACTGACGCCACGGATGATCAGTGCGATTTCGGCCTGCGGAAACCGCCGATCGAGGTCCAGCGCAAGCTCCACGGCGGTCTGGCTGCCGCCGATCACGGCGATATGCTCCGGCGCGCGCTCCAACGCCGCTATCCGGTCGAGATAGCTGGACGCATGGAAGACCCGGTCGGAGAGCAGCGGCTGGAAGACCTCCGGAATCCGGGGCGTGCGACCGGTTCCGAGGATCAGGGCGCGGCCGGCGAGGCTGTCACCGCTCTCTGTCGTCACCCGAAAATGCGCCGGTCCGGCATCTCGGATGATCTGAATGCGGGCCACGCGCTGGTCATAGGCGACCCGCCCGGCCTGCTGGTCGGCCGCCCAGGCCACATAGCGGGCGTAGTCCTTGCGTAGCGGAAAGGGCGCGGGAATGTTCAGGGCTTCGATGAGGCGGCCCTGTTCGTGCAAATAGTTGACGAAGCTGTAACGGCTGCGGGGATTGCGGAGCGTGACCAGATCGCGCAGTGGATTGTTCTGGATGTCGGCCCCGTCCAGCAACAGTCCCTGCTGCCAGCCAGGCCCGGCATTCGCCTCCAGAAAGCGGATGGCCAGGTTGGCTGCAAGCTCCTCCACCGCGATGGCGAGGGCGATGTTCGCGGGGCCGAAGCCTATGCCCACCGCATCCAGTATTCGTGGCTCGGTAAAGCCGCTGCTTTCATGCATGTTGTCTGCGCGCCCGCTGGAGGTCGCCGGGGCCGTCGCCATCCGGATCAGTCCTTCCCCGCAAAGTTTGGGTCCGACCTGAGGTTGCGGTGCATTATCAGCCAATCGGCCAGATCGGGGCCGAGGCCAGCCGCCTCCAGCGTTTCCGCGGCTTGGGCCAAGTCAACCTTGTCGGGCGGTTCGACCGAGGTGCTGGCCAGCACCCGACGATAGAAGGGGTCGGCGGCGGTGTCGCGGCCGCCCATCATGGCGCCCACCTCCGGCGCGCACAGCTGCAGGTCGTGTCGGGCCGGCCAAGTGAGGGCGGAGGGGTCGATAGCGATCCCCGTGCGGGCCGCGAGCTTGGCCGCCACGCCATCAGGGTCCGCGCGCAGGGCGCCGGTATCAACGATAACGTAGGGCACGGCTGCGTCGCGACAGATGGCGACCTGTTCGACCAGCGAGGGCCAGCCGCTTTCGAAGGGCGGAAAGCTCTTCGCCCCACTCAGCTCGCCCACGATGCGGAGCCGGGAGGTGGCGCTGAGCCTCGGGTCGCGCATCACGAAGATGACAGGCGCGTTGGCGAGCGCGGCCAGCCAGCGAAATTCCGGCGGTCTGAGTTGGAAGGTCATCTCCTTCATCAACAGAGTCGCCGGCCCGGCGATCTCGGTTGTCGCCACCCGGTCGCCGGTATCAATCTCGATCACCCGCGCTAACGCGGTCTCGACCGAGGTAAAATCGGCGCCGCCCCAATAGACCGCCTCGAAGGGTTCGTGGCAGTGATGGGTCGCTCCCGCCCGCCACAGGACACGCGCCAGCATGGTCGAGCCTGTGCGGGGCGGCGAGACCAGCAGAAGTCGACGC
>CALAEG010000096.1 GCA_937890965.1 uncultured Caulobacteraceae bacterium
CATGGGTGGCGATGGAGGCGGCGCCGCGGACCCGGTGGTTGCCTCCGCCTGCGCCCCGCACCTTCATCGTGTCGGCCTCCTGCTCGACCATGACGCCGCAGGACGACAGGCCCTGGACGGTCAGGGCCGGCCGGTCGCTCTCCTTGACGATCAGCTCGCCAAGGCCGCGCATCATGGTCTCGCCGTCGGCGAAGGCGGCCGCCACCGCCAGGATGGGATATTCGTCGATCATCGAGGGCGCGCGCTCCGGCGGTACGTCGACACCCTTCAGCGGCCCGTGGCGCGCGGTGACGTCGCCGACCTGCTCGCCGCCCTCCTCGCGCGCGTTCGCGATTGTCAGGTCCGCGCCCATCTCGACCAGGGTCTTGAAGAGCCCGGTGCGCAACGGATTGAGCAGCACCCCCTCCACCGTCACCTCCGAGCCCGGCGTGATCAGGGCGGCGACCAGCGGAAAGGCCGCGGACGACGGATCGCCCGGCACGCGGATGGCGCAACCGCGCAAGGCCTGGCCGCCGGCCAGCCGGATATGGCGGCCATCGGCGTGATCCTCGACGCCGACCTCGGCGCCGAAGGCGCGCAGCATGCGCTCAGTGTGATCGCGGGTGGCTTCGGGCTCGACCACCTCGGTCATGCCGGCGCCATTCAGGCCGGCCAGCAACACGGCGGACTTCACCTGGGCCGAGGGTTCCGGCAGTCGATAGGCGATGGTCTTCAGGTTCCCGCCCCTGATCGCCAGCGGCAACCGCCCGCCCTCGCGGCAGACATAAGCCGCGCCCATCTCGCTCAGGGGCCGCAAGACCCGCATCATAGGCCGCCCGCGCAGGCTTAAGTCACCGGTGAAAGCGACGCTGATCGGAAAGCCCGCCGCCGCGCCCATCATCAGCCGCACCCCGGTGCCGGAATTGCCGCAGTCGATAATGTCGGCGGGCTCGGCGAGGCCGCCCGCCCCGCGCACACGCCAGCGCCCATCGCCCATATGGTCGACCTCGGCGCCAAAGGCGGCCATGGCCCGGGCGGTGGCCAGCACGTCCTCGCCCTCGAGCAAGCCCTCGACCTCGGTCTCGCCCACGGCCAGGGCGCCGAGGATCAGCGCCCGGTGCGAGATCGACTTGTCGCCGGGCGCTTTGACGCGGCCCCGCAACGGCGATCCCGGCCGGGCCGTGAGGGTGGCGGGCGCCATGGCGGTGCGGACTCCCAAAAACAGCGGAAAGCGGAGGGGTTTAGCTTTTGACAGCGGCCCCCGCGCGTGGCAAGGGAGCCGCCCTCCGCCTCATCGTTGCACGTCAGAAGGTCTCGTCCTTGGCCAATCCCGAACTGGGCGCGAAGCAGATTTGCCCCGCCTGCCAGGCTAAATTCTACGACCTTGGCAAACGGCCAGCGACCTGTCCCAAATGCGCGACCCAATTTGATCCCGAAGAAGCGTTGAAGAGCCGCCGCGTCCGCGCGCGCACCACGACGCCCGACTACGAGGCCGAGGAAGAAACGCCCAAGCCCGCCCCCGTCGAACCGGACGGTTTCGAGGACGAGGTGGACGAAACCCCCGAGGTCGACGAGGTCGCCGCCGAGCCGATCGAGACCGACGACGACGCCGAAGGCTCCGAGGGCGTGGTCGCGCCCCCCGCCGACGACCTGGGCGTCGACTTCGCCGAGGAAGAAGAACTGGAAGAGGAAGCCGCCGACGTGCCCTTCCTGGTCGACGACGAAGACGAGGACGACAATTTCGAAGACGAGATCGAGGGCCTGCCCGACAACGAACCGGACTGATCGCGCCGGACTTGATCGAAAAACGCGGTCGGCATAGGGTCCGCCGCCTTCGCGGACGGGCCCAAGGCCCGCAACCGAAATACCCGAACTCTCGGGGCTATAGCTCAGCTGGTAGAGCGCTTGAATGGCATTCAAGAGGTCAGCGGTTCGACTCCGCTTAGCTCCACCATGAAGCCCCGCAGTTAGTCGCTGCGGGGCTTCGCCAGTTTTGGGTCCATGGCTTGGCGCCGCCCGACCGCGCGCGACGTCTTGGGATTTGAGAGCAAGGGCCAGAGCGCCGCGCCGGCGCGTGGATGCGACCGTGCCGATCCATTCGGACAGGACCTCAAAGCCATGACCGCCAACATGCCCGCCGAGACGATAGGATTCGACGCCAGCAGCCTCGACTGGGCGCGCGTTTCCGCCGACCTGGACGCTCAGGGCTGGGCGATCCTGCCGACGCTGCTGGGCGAGGCGGAATGCCGGGCCACCGCTGCCCTCTACGACCACGGCGAAGGCTTCCGCAGCCAGGTGGTCATGGCCGGGCACGGGTTCGGCCGCGGCGAATATCGCTATTTCAACTATCCGCTGCCGCCGCTGGTGCAGACGCTTCGAACCACCCTCTATCCACGCCTCGCCCCGCTGGCCAATCGCTGGCATGAGCGGATGGGGGCGCCGGTTCGGTTTCCCGACGAGCACTCAGCCTTCCTCAAGCGCTGCCACGGCGCCGGCCAGACCCGCCCGACGCCGCTGCTGCTGCGGTACGGGCCGGGCGACTTCAACTGCCTGCATCAGGATCTCTATGGCGAGCACGTCTTCCCGCTGCAGGTCGCGGTGCTGTTGTCCGAACCCGGCCAGGACTTCGACGGCGGCGAGTTCATCCTGACCGAACAACGCCCGCGCATGCAGACGCGCGCCACGGTCGTACCCTTGCACAAGGGCGACGCGGTGGTGTTCGCGGTCAACAGCCGCCCGGTGCACGGCGTTCGCGGCGACTACCGCGTCAAGCTCCGCCATGGCGTCAGCGAGATCCGCTCAGGCCGGCGGCACACCCTGGGCATCATCTTCCACGATGCCGCCTGACGCCGGCAGCGCGCCTGCGACCGGTCTTCTTCGACGCCGAGCTCGCGCACGGCCATTGTCCTGTTCGCAAAATGCTGAAAGGGAACCTTAGCAGGAGCGGTCTATTAGAGACCCCACCGCCGCGCGGGAGGGCCGGCCATGACCTTTCGGCTTATCGCTCTGGGCGCATCCTTCGCGGCGCTTGTATTGGCTCTGCCGGGGACGGGGCGCGCGGACGATCCAAAGTCCGACCCACCAAACGCGCCGTTTACCTTTGCGGTCGCCTACACGGCCGACGCCCTGGACAATGCTGACGGGGGCCGCGCCCAGGGCGCCCGCTACCTCGACAAGTTGGCCCTCTCCATCGCCTATGACGGCGCCGCCGCCGGCCATGACGGATGGACCGCGCTGGCCAGCGCCCAGCACGCGAACGGGGTCGCCTTCAGCAGCGATCTGGTCGGAGACGCCCAGACCGTCAGCAGTATCGACGCCCCGGAGGCCTTCCGCATCTACGAGGTCTGGGCCGCGCGAGCGCTGTTGGCCGGGCGCGTCGGGGTCAAGTTTGGCCTGATCGACCTCAACTCGGAGTTTGATGTCCAGGAAACCGCCGCGCTGTTCCTGAACAGTTCCGACGGCATCGGCCCCGATATTTCCCGTACCGGCCTGAACGGTCCATCCATCTATCCGATCACGGCCCTGGGCTCGACGGTCTTTTACCATCCGGCGGACGGGTGGACGATCCGCGCGGGGCTGTTCGATGGGGTGGCCGGAGATCCGAGCCATCTGCGCAGGTTCGCCATCATACTGTCGGCGAAGGACGGGGCCTTGCTTATCGCGCAGGTCGAGAAGCGATACGGCGACGCCGCACGGCTGGAAGCGGGGGTCTGGAGCTATACGGCCCAGTTCAACGCCCTGGATCGGTTCACGGCTTCCGGAGCGCCCCGTCGCATCAGCGGCGACGCCGGGGTCTATGGGCTGGTCGAAGGCAAGCTGCTCGCAAAGCCCAAATCGGACGATGGCGGCCTGAGCGGCTGGATCAGAGTCGGCTTCGGCAACGGAGACATCAACCCGATCAATACCTATCTGGGCGCCGGCCTGGTCTATACGGGCCTGATTCCCGGTCGGGACAAGGATAAGGCCGGTCTGGCGATCAACCGGGCCGGCTTCGGCGCACCGGCTCGCGAGGCGGCGCGAGCGAGCGGCTCAAGCTTGCGCGATGCCGAGACCACGCTGGAGGCGACCTATGGCTATGCGTTCAGCGACTGGCTGAACATCCAGCCGGACCTCCAATATGTGATCCATCCCAGCGGCTTGCCGCAACGGCGTAACGCCACGGTCATCGGCGTGCGCTTCGCCTTCACCGCGTCAAGGTAGAAACTGGCGGGATTTGCGCGCTGCAACCCCACTGTCCCCAGGTCAGCGGCCTCAGGCCGCCACCGTTCGCGGGCGCAACCTGATCAGCTGATCCTGCTGCTCGGCGATGCGGGTGGCCAGCCGCGCCTGCCAGGCCGGGGCCGCGGCGCCGCGCAGGGCGAGCGCATAGCCGAGGGCCGCGGCCGGCTCGAGTTCGTCTATGCTCAGCGCGCCCAGCACCCAGTTCAGCATCACCGCGCCGAAAGTCAGATCCAGGTTGCGCAGCAAGAGGCCGGTGTCGATCCCGGGTGACAGCGCGCCCTCCCGCGCGGCGGCATCGACCAGGGCCAGCCAGAAGGCATCGCGCTCGGGCATGGCCAGCGCGCTGCGCACCGCGGCTCCGCTCATGTCGAACACGCCGGTCCACAGGGTGCGGTAGAAATCCGGATCCTCGACGTAATAGCGGATCGACATGGAAAGCGCCTGGAAGATGCGCTCGACCGCGTCGGCCGAGCCCAGCCTGGCGAACCGCTCGTTGAATTCGCGGATGTCCTCGAGCACCGCCAGCACGATGGCGCGCTTGGAGCCGAACAGGTTGTAGGGCGTCGACAGGCTGACCCCGGCGCGGGCGGCGATGGCGCGCATGGATAGGCCGGTGTCGCCGGTCTCGCGGATCAGATCGCGGGCGGCGGTGACGATCCGGTGGCGGCGTTCGGCCTTGGCGTCTTCGCGCCTGCTCATGTCACCTGGCCGGCAAAAGCCGCGGGAACGAGGGATCGCGGAACGGCTCGCCCTGGCGCAGCCGGTCGTGGAATCCGCTCACCCGAGGTCCGGCGCGGCCGGGCCGCTCGTCATAGACCGCATCGGCGCCGAAGAAGCGCAAGGTGAGCGTGCGCCGGCGCTTGCCCGGATGGGTCGGCGCCCCGCCGTGCAGGGTCGCGGGGTGGAAGACGACCAGGTCGCCAGGCTCGACCGGCCACGAGACGATGTCCCAATCGGCGCGGGCGGCTTCGATGTCGGGCAGGCGCGGCAGGGGCGAGCCCGGATTGATCGGCGCGGTGTCGTCGCCAAGCTCGAAGCGCGAGCCGTTATAGAGCGGGCCCCGGTGCGAGCCGCGCACGAACTCCAGCGAGTCTTCGGCGCTTTGGGCGTCGAAGCTGATCCAGGCCACGGCCAGGTGGTCGCCGGCGACGGTCAGATAGGAGCTGTCCTGGTGCCAGGGCGTACGCCGAGTCTCGCCGCCCTCCTTCAGGAAGACCTGCTCGTACATGAACCAGACCTCGCCCGCGTCCCAGAGCCCGGCCACGATGGCCGGAATCGGGGAGGCCCCGAGCATGGCCCGATAGCCCTCCAGGCAGCGCGGATTGTAGAGGTCGTTATAGAAGGTGGAGTCCGTCGCCTGGGCGAAGCGCGTCGCGCCCGGTCCCGGATTGGCCAGGCTCCAGTCATAGGCCGCCAGCGCCTCGGCCAAGGCCTTGGCGTCGAGCGCCTTTGGGATCAGGACCGCGCCGTCGCGCGCGTAGGCTTCACGGGCGGCGGCGAGATCGAGCGGCATGGGGTCAAGCCTTGCGGCGTTCGCGATGGTCGGGATTATTCATTGGAACAGGTTTCGAAAACAAGCCAGCGTCCGCGAACGAACGCTGGGAGGACGATGTCGTGACGGAACCAGGCAAGGCCATGGCGCCCGGCGGCGACCAGGACTGGCAGGCGCTCGTGCCACTGGACGCGCTGACGGCCTGGATGGACGGCGAGGGCCTGGGCGAGGGCCCGATCGAGCGCCCAGTCCTGATGGCCGGCGGCACACAGAACATCCTGCTGCGCTTCGACCGCGCCGGCCGCACCTTCGTGCTCCGCCGCCCGCCCAAGCATCTGCGCGCCAATTCCAACGAGACCATGCGGCGCGAGGCGCGCGTGCTGGCGGCTCTGAAGGGCACGCCCGTGCGCCATCCCGGCCTGATCGCCGCCTGCCCGGCCGAGGACGTTCTTGGCGCGGCCTTCTATCTGATGGAGCCGGTCGAGGGCTTCACGCCGCGCGACGAGATGCCGGCCCTGCACGCTGGCGACCCGGCCATCCGCCACCGCATGGGGCTGGAGATGATCGACGCCATCGCCGCCCTCGGCCAGGTCGACTATCTCGCGCGGGGCCTAAGCGATCTCGGCCGACCCGACGGCTTTCTCGAACGCCAGGTCGGCCGCTGGCGCGCGCAGTTGGAAAGCTATCACGAGCATCCCGGCTGGCCGGGGCTGGATGGCCTGCCCGGCGTCGACGCCATCGGCTGCTGGCTGGACGACAACCGGCCATGCGACTTCCGCCCCGGCCTGATCCACGGCGATTTCCACTTCGCCAACGTGCTGTTCCGGCGCGACTCCGGCGAACTGGCGGCCATGGTCGACTGGGAGCTGGTCACGGTCGGCGAGCCGATGGTCGATCTGGGCGTCCTGCTCTCCAACTGGCCCGAGGACGGCGCCGAGACCGGGCCGGTCAAGCCCTGGCCGGGCTTCCCGACCCGCGCCGAACTGATCGCCCGCTATGCCGAGCAGACCGGCCGCGATGTCGCCTCGGCCGATTGGTACGAGGTGCTGGCCTGCTACAAGATCGGCTGCATCCTGGAAGGCACCTATGCCCGCGCCTGCGCCGGCCGCGCGCCAAAGGCGACAGGGGATTACCTGCACGCCTCGACCGTGGGCCTGTTCCAGCGGGCGCTGAAAAAGATCGCCTGAGACGTCGCTCTAGATCACGATGATCGAGTCCTAAGGGTTAGAGCGGGTTGCGGGCGGAAAACCGCTTCGCACTTTTCCTCAAC
>CALAEG010000097.1 GCA_937890965.1 uncultured Caulobacteraceae bacterium
CAGGCGGGCGCGGTCGAAGCGGACCGTCCCCCAGTCGTCGAACCTGGCGGGGATGGCCGAAAGGGTCGGATCGAGGTCGTCCGCGAGCGGTGTCGGGCCGACCATCGCCACGGCAAGCTGGCGGCGCGCCCGGGCTCGGGGCTGGCGTGGGTCCTCGTTGGCCGGGTCGTCGATCCAGTGCCATCCCAACGCCCGCAAGGCCTCGCGGATGGCCGCCCGGCGTACGGCGAGAAGCGGCCGCAGGATGAAGACGCCGCGCCCCTCCGGCCAGACCGGCGACGGCCGCCATTCGCGCGGGGGCCCCAGGCTGGAACCTTCCGCCCGCATCAGCGCGCTCTCGGCGATATCGTCGGCGGTGTGGCCAAAGACGACCGTGGTCGCGCCGGCCTCCCGGGCCGCCTCGGCGATCAGGCCGTGCCGGGCCCGACGAGCGGCGGCGGCCACGCCGTGTGCGGGCTTCTCGCCGACCCAGGCCAGGCCGTGAAACTCGACGCCGAGCCGTTGCGCGGCCTCCGCCGCGACCTCCCGCCAAGCCGCGCTCGACGCTTGCAGTCGATGATCGACGTGCAGCGCGATGACCGGGCGGCCGCAACGCTCCGCCCAGGCCTTGGTCGCGATCAGCGCGCCGAGCGAATCCCCGCCGCCCGAAAAGGCCACGGCGATGGGTTGGGTGAGGTTGGCGTTAAGTCGACGGTCAAGAATCGCCGAGATCGCCAAAGCGTCCACTCCCGCCTCGCAAGCCCCCACCGTCATGGCCCGACTTGTTCGGGCCACCCATGGTCGCCGGCGAACGTGAGTGTTCATGGGTCCCCCGCATTCCGCCGCCAAAGCGGCTCCAGCGGGGGATGACGGATTGTTATTGCGGGAGTGACCCCTCAGGCCGCGCACTTGGCCTTGATCCGGGCGCCGGCGGCGCGGGCTTTTTCCGGGGCGCTGGCCTTGGGGTAGTGGCGATCGAACTCACCCAGCGCCTGGCAGGCCTCGGTGGGCTTGTTCAGCTCCATGAGCGCCAGCGACAGCTTGACGTCGGCGTCGGCGCCCCAGGCGGTCTGCGGCCAGCCGCGGATGGTGGCGATATAGGCCACAGCCGCGCCGGCATAGTCGGCTTGCGCGAACTTGGTCTCGCCCAGCCAGTAGCGCGCCTCGGGCGCGTCGGCCTCCTTGGGGTAGTGGTCGAGATAGTCCTGATAGGCGGCCGCGGCGGCGGGATAGTCGCCGTCCATCATCAGCTTGCGGGCGTTGGCGTAGGCTGCCTTGGGATCGCCGCCGCCTGGCGCCGGCGAGGCCTCGGGCGGCCGGGCCTGTTCAGCCTGTGGCGCCGGCGGTGGCGCCGCGGCCTGGCTGGCGACCTCTTTTTCCAGCCTGTCCAGCCGGTCAGAAAGGGCGGCCGCGGCGGCCTTGGCGTCGTCGGCCTCCTTGTGCGCCTGGGCGATATCGTGGGTCAGGGTCTCGATCTGGCCGTTCACGCTGCGCAGCGTCTGGTCCATGTCGTCGAACTTGGCCGAGAGCGCGGTCAGCTGTGGGTCGGGGCCCGCCTCCTTGATCTCGACCGGCTGGCCGGTGGAGCGCGCTTGCAGCACGATCTCGCGCACCTCGTGCAGCTGTTTTTCCAGCCGGTCGAGGCGCGCGGGGGAGGTGTCCCTTGGCGGGGCGTCACCCGCCTCCGCCTGGGCGAAGGCCGGGGCGGAGACGGTCATGAGCGCCGTCGTCGACAGCAAGAGAACCAGAGCGTGACGAAGCTTCATGCGGCGATGCCTGACAAGGGACCGAACGGTGACTGGCCGCTACTGGGCGCCGTCGGTGATCTGGGTGTGGCCGTTGCGGTTCTTCGACCAGGCGCTTTCGTCATCGCCCGGATCGATCGGCCTTTCCTTGCCGTAGGAGACGGTGGCGATGCGCGCGCCGTCGACGCCGTGGGCGACCAGGAAGTCACGCACGGAATTGGCCCGCCGGGCCCCCAGGGCGAAGTTATATTCCCGCGTACCGCGTTCGTCGCAATTGCCTTCGACGCGCACCCTGACGGCCGGATAGCGGGCCAGCCAATCGGCTTGTTTGGAGAGGATGTCCGCCGCATCTGGGCGGATCGTATAGGCGTCGGTGTCGAAGAAGACGCGATCGCCAGCGCTGATCACAAAATCCTGCATCGAGCCTGGAATGGCGGCGGACGGGGACTCCGAGACCGGCCCTTGCGTTGGGGGCGTGTATTCCGGCGGCGGCGCCGTCGGCTCGGCGATCGAGGTGGGCGCCGGGGGGGGCGGCTTCGGCGTCGCGCAGGCCGCGATCGAGAAGGTCAGTCCCGCAATCGCGACCAGCTTAAGGCCGGTTTTGATCGTATTGCTCATTTGGCTTCTCCTTGCCGTAGAGACTTGGGCATTCCAGCGGATATTGGCGCCCTTCGCCCGTCATGTCCTGACAAACCTTGATGTCCGCCCCAACAGGATTTGATCAAGGCAGCAACGGCGACCAGGCCGGATCGGACGCCCCGCCCGGGAAGGCGGCGGCGCGGCTGACCCGGCCGGTCACGTCCACCGTCCACAAACGCGCGCCTCCGCCGGGCGTTTCACGCGAAAACATGATGACCCGTCCGTTCGGGGCCCAGGTGGGGCCCTCATCGAGATAGCTGGTGGTCAGAATGTGCTCGTCCGAGCCGTCGGCGCGCATAACCCCGATGTGGAAGGTCGAGCCGGTCTGCTTGGTGAAGGCGATCAGGTCGCCGTGCGGCGACCAGACCGGCGTCGTATAACGCCCGTCGCCAAAGGAGATGCGGTGCTGGCCGGAGCCGTCCACGCCCATCACATAGACCTGCGGGCCGCCGCCGCGGTCGGAGTTGAAGACGATCTGCGACCCGTCCGGCGAGAAGCTGGGCGAGGTGTCTATGCCGGGGTCGGTGGTCAGCCGCCGCGTCTCGCGGCTGCGCAGGTCCATCACATAGATGTCGGTATTGCCAGCCTTCTCGACCGACAGCGCCACCTTGGTCCCGTCGGGCGAAAACCGCGGCGCGAACACCATGCCGGTGAAATGGCCGAGGGTCTCCTGCCGGCCGGTCTCGATATTGAACAGATAGATGGAGGCGCCGGTGTCGCGCAGCGCCATGAAGGTGATTTCCTGGTCATTGGTCGAAAAACGCGGCGTGAACACCTGGTAGGCGCCGTCGGTCATGTAGCTGGGATTGGCGCCGTCCTGGTCCATGATCGCCAGGCGCCGCACGCGCTTGATCTTCGGCCCGCTCTCGGCGACGAAGACGACGCGGGTGTCGAAATAGCCCTTTTCACCGGTCAGCCGCTCATAGACCGCGTCGGAGATCTTGTGGGCCAGCCGGCGCCAATTGTCCGGTGTCGATGAGTATTGAAAGCCGATCAGCGAGCCTTGCGCAAAGACGTCCCAGAGCCGGAAGTCGACCTTGAGGCGCCCGTCGGAATCCACCGTGGTCTGGCCGTCAAGCAGGGCCTGGGCGTTGATCTGCTTCCAGGCCGCGAACTGCGGCTGGACGTTCACGCTCGGGGCCTTTTCCTGGAAGGTCGAGGGATCGAGCGGCCGGAACAGGCCCGACCCTTCCAGGTCGTTTTCCACCACCTTGGCGATCTCCGCGCCTTGAGCGCCACCGAAGTCGGGGATGGCGATCGGCATGGGTTGCAGGACGCCCTGGTTGACGTCGACGGTGATGTCGGCGCGGGCAGCGGGTGCGGCAAGGCCCGTGAACGCGGTGAGAATGACCGCGGCGAAGGCGAGACGCGTGAGCTTGGGCATCGCTGGCCTCATCGGTTTGAACAGTCTTTCTTCTGATTGAAGTTCACGGTGATATTTTGGCCGTACAGAACCCGGTAGGCCGGGTCGGCGAATGGTCCGTGCTGATAGACCGCGCGAACGGCCCGCTCCGAGGCGACCTGCAGGGCAGTGTCGGTGGTCCCGGCCAGCGACGATTGCGGCGTGCCGATGAGGATGCCGGACGAGCCGATCCTGAAGGTGACCTTGATCATCACGTCCGAGGCGGCGGCGTTGCTGCAGATCGGATTCCAGATGCGTTGCAACTCGCCGGACAGCGAGGCCAGCGCCGAGGCCGAGACGGCGTCCGAGGTCCCCGACGAGGTCCGCGCCTCAACCGCCTGTTCGGGCCGGCTCGGCCCCCGCGCGGCGGAGGATTGGCGCGGGCCGGACGCCTTGGCCTGTTTCGCCAACTCCGCCGAAAGCGCGGCCATGTCCAGCTCCGACGTGGGCTTGGCTGGGGTCGGCTTGGCCGTCGTCGTCTTGTGCGGGGTGGGCGTGGGCGCCGGCTGGGGCGTGGCCTTGGCCGGCTGGGCCTGATGCGGCTTGGGGACTGGCTGCGGTGCGGGCCTTGGCGCGGGCGTGGCAATGGGCCAGGCGATGATGGATGCGCTG
>CALAEG010000098.1 GCA_937890965.1 uncultured Caulobacteraceae bacterium
TACCCGCTATCGCTGCGCAACGTCGAGGATCTGCTGTTCGAGCGCGGCATCGATAACTACGCCTCCAACTTGAAAGCGGGCGACTCGACGCCACGCAACGTGGTCAACAGGTCAGGTCGCTTCTAGATGTCCACTTGTCGCTTGAGCATCCTGCGCGACGCCCGCAGCCTCGCTGACCAACATCCCGGCAGTGGGATCGCCGCTGTCGTTGTCGTGGCGTCGGTCCTGACCCACAATCGCGCGCAAGGGAGACGACGAAATGCTCAATGGGATCCATCGCAACAGCCTGCAGGAGCAAGTGATATACGGCCGCCCGATGCTGGACGCACTGACAGGCCTGGCCGAAGGGTTCGGCGCAAAGCGTCTGATGATCACCAGCACAGCCGCGCTCGCCGGACCGGCGGGTTTAGCCGGTCGTCTCGCCGGTGACCTTGGATCAATCTGCGTCGGGGTCTTCTCAGGCATATCCGCCCATTCGCCCCGCGAGAGCGTGATCGCCGGCGCCAAGGAGGCGCGGAGGCTGGACGCGGACCTGCTGGTGGCCCTGGGCGGCGGGTCGGTCATCGACGCCACCAAGGTCATGCAGCTGGCCGTCTGGGCCGGGATCGAACGGCCCGAGAACCTTGGCCCATACCGCGCCGGCCGAGGGCCCGATCGGGCGGACCTGTCTAAGCTGGTCCCCGGGATTCGGATGGTCGCCGTCCCGACCACCTTGTCGGCCGCGGAGTTCACCCCCTTCGCCGGGGTCACCGACACCGCCCGCCGGGCCAAGGAAAGCTACGGCCACCCACTCATGGCGCCGCGCGCCGTGGTGCTCGATCCAGCCGCGACGATCTCCACGCCGCCGCAGCTATGGTTGTCGACCGGCATGAAGGCGGTGGACCATGCGGTTGAGCAGCTCTGCAATCCAACCCGCTCACCCTATGCCGACGCACTGGCCCAGGCCGGGCTGTCGGGCCTTGCGCGCGGCTTGGTGGCGACGAAGGCGCGTCCTGGCGACCTCGAGGCCCGCTTAGAATGTCAGATCGGCATGTGGCTCGCGATGGCGGGCGCCAGCTCCGGGCGCGGTCTCGGCGCCAGCCACGCAATCGGTCATACGCTTGGCGGCAGCTACGGCGTCCCACATGGACTCACCTCCTGCATTGCGCTGCCGGCGGTGCTGCGCTGGAACGAGAGCGTGGCGCCGGAACGTCAGAAGCTGGTCGCCGAACTGCTGGAACGGCCGGACCTTTCGGCGTCGGATGCGGTGAAGACGCTGGCGCAACGGCTCGATCTGCCCACAGATCTCGCGGCTGTCGGCATCCGTCCCGACCAGTTCCGTGCGATCGCTGAGCACACGCTGCATGACCAAGGTGTCCGTTCGAACCCACGGCCCATCAACGGCGCCGACGACATCGTCGAAATCCTGGAGTTGGCGAGCGGCTAGACACTGGCGGTAGGCTCCCGGGGACAAATGACCGTGGGCCGCATCCTCATCATAGGCGGACTCGCGATTGTCGCGCTTGGCCTCCTGTGGCCTTGGCTTAGGCGTCTGGGCGTCGGCCGCCTACCGGGTGACATCTACGTTCGCGGCGAGCACACGTCTTTCTATTTCCCGATTGTGACCTGCATCCTCATAAGCGTGGTGGCGTCGCTCCTATTCTGGCTCCTTCGTCGATAGGGCCGAATCCAGACGTCTCGGCGCGAGACTGTGGCGAGTCCGTGATCCGCCCTGTTGGGAATCGGTTCGGAGCACCGGCCCGAAAACGGACGTGCTGATCGACCGCTTAGGACGGAAGTCGTAGGGAAGCTGATCGGCGATGCCCCTAACCCCCTTTGAGCGAGAGGCTCGGGCGACCAGGCAAGCCGTGACCATAAGGATCGCCCAATGACGGAAATCGCCTTTGTCGCCTGCGACGGCGTGCCTGACCGAGCAACCTCTCACGTCCATGCCGCCCCACGCCGCACCGTCATGGCCGGCGGCCGGTGGCTGCGCACCGTCGACGTCCACGCCCACTGTGCGTTTCCCCAAGCCATGGCGCTGCTTGGCATCGTCTACCCGGCGGCGCCGAGCCCCGGTCTGCCGTCCGTGCTGAAGTTAGATGCGGACCAGATCCCGGCTCGCCTCACGGCCATGGACGCCCAGGGCATCGACATGCAGGTGCTGAGCGTCAATCCGTTCTGGTACGGCGCCGACCACGAACTTGCCGGACGCATTGTAGATCTCCAAAACGACGGTCTGGCTGAGGTTGTGGCCCGCCATCCAGATCGCTTCGCCGCACTGGCTACTGTGGCGCTTCAGCATCCTGACTTGGCCGCCCAGCAGCTTGAACGCGCGGTCTCGAAACTCGGCCTAAAGGGCGCCCTCGTCGGCGGAAGCGTGGCGGGCGACGAACTGGCCGACCCGAAGTTCCACCCCTTCTGGGCCAAGGCGGATGATCTCGGCGCCCTGATCTTCATCCATCCCCAGGGAGTGCCCGAGGCGGCGAAACGGCTGCGCGGGTCAGGCGGACTCGGCAACGTCATCGGCAATCCACTGGAGACCACCATCGCTCTGTCGCACCTGATCTTCGAGGGGACCCTAGATCGCTTCCCGGGCCTGAAGATTCTGGCGGCCCACGGCGGTGGCTACCTGCCTTCCTACGCCGCGCGCTCAGATGCCGGTATCCGCACTTTTCCCGACACCTACCGCGTCCCCCTGAAGAAGGCGCCCACCGCCTACTTGAAAGACCTCTACTACGACGCCCTGGTCTTCACCCCGGAGGCGCTGCGGCACCTCGCCGCCGAGGTCGGAGCCGATAGGATCATGATGGGCACCGACTTCCCCTATCCTTGGACCGACCGGGCCGTGGAGCACATTCTGGAGACCGACGGTCTCAGTGACGCAGACAAGCTGAGCATACTTGGGGGGCTTGCCGAACGTCTCCTCGATCTGCTCCCGACGACGCCGGCCGCAGACTGAAATCGACCGGTTGTACGACGCCTGCCAGCCGGAAAGCAGACCCCCGGAACTACCGCTTAGGGTCGAAAGCGGAAATTGGACTGGGAGCGGACCAGCGCGTCCCGCATCGGCGAAGCGTCGCCGGTGGCATTGTCAGCCCAAAGTTAGCCGGCCGCTAACCGGGGCGGGGTAGGGCGGCCG
>CALAEG010000099.1 GCA_937890965.1 uncultured Caulobacteraceae bacterium
AGTGGGGCATTGTCGACCGCGTCGACTCCGCCCGCGAGCTCGGCAAGAAGGACGATTAGCGGCCCGGCCCGGCGCTCTGCCGCGCGACGTTCCAATCGTCATCCCCCGCTGTAGCCACGAAGCGGCGGAATGCGGGGGACCCATGAACACTCACGTTCGACGGCGACCATGGGTGGCCCGAACAAGTCGGGCCATGACGGTATCCATTGAGGCTGGACTAGAGCAGATCCCCGCCCGCCATCGAGGCGGTGGTGCCGTGCTCCTGGTAGGCCTTGATGACGTTGCGGCCGACGGTCCACTGGTGCACCTCGTCCGGCCCGTCCACCAGGCGCTGGGAGCGGATGCCGGTGTACCAGCCGGCCAGCGGCGTATCGCGGCTGTAGCCGAGGGCGCCGTGCAGCTGGATGGCGGTGTCGACCACCTTGTGCACCATGTGGGCCAGATAGACCTTGGCCATGGAGTTCTCCTGGCGCAGGTCCATGCCGTGCTCGGCCTTGTAGGCGATGTGCAGCAGCATCAGCCGCGAGATGTAGAGCTGGGTGGCGCACTCGGCCATCATGAACTGCACCGCCTGGCGCGAGGCCAGCAGCTGGCCGAAGGTCGAGCGGTTGGTGATGCGCTCCGCGGCCATGTCCAGGGCCCGCTGAGCCATGGCCACATTGTGCATGCCGTGGCGCAGCCGCCCGTAGGCCAAGCGATGCTGGCCCATGTTGAAGCCTTGGCCTTCGCCACCGACCAGGTTCTCGGCCGGCACCTTCAGGTCGACGATGTCGATCTCGGCATGGCCGCCGCCCATGATGTGCGACAGCGGGCCCTCCAGCGCCATGGTCTGGATGTCGCGCTTGATGCGATAGCCCGGGTTGGGCAGCTCGACGATGAAGGTGGAATAGCGCTGGTGGCGCGGCGCGTCGGGATCGGTCATGGCCATGACCAGGGCCAGGTCGGCGGCGCTGGCGGCGGATGAGAACCACTTCTCGCCATTGAGAATGTAGTTCTCGTTGCCGTCCTTGACCGCGCGGGTCTGCATGCCGGTGGCGTCGGCGCCGGAGGCCTTTTCGGTCATCGAGTAGCAGACGCGCATTTCGCCGTTGAGCAGCGGTTTGAGGAATTTCTCCTTCTGATAGTCCGTGCCGTGGGCGAGCAGGGTCAGGATGGTCGCGTCATCGGGGCCCTGGCTGTTCATGGAAAGCGCGCCGAGGTGGCTTTCGCCCAGCTCCATCTGCACCAGGGCGTTGGCGAGCGGGCCAAGGCCCATGCCGCCGTGCTCCTTGGGGATGAAGGGCAGCCAGAGCCCTTGCGCGCGGGCCCTGGTGCGCAGCTCGCCCAGGACCGTCTTGTAGTCCTCGCCGTCGATCAGCCGCTTTTCGGCCGGGATACACTCGTCATGCACCCATTTGCGCACGCGCTTGCGCATGGCCTTGGCCTCGTCGGGGATTTCGAAATCGATCGCCATCTGTGTTTCTCCCTTAAGTTTTGCCAAGGCATAGACCACTTCACCGCGCGGAAGCCTACTCCCCAAATCCCTCGCCGGGCGTGATCGGCGCCATGCGGATCAGGCGGGAATCGGCGACGCCGGCGGTGCGATGCTTGACGTGCTCGCGGTAGTCCGGGTCGGTGACCATGGCCAGGAAGGCGCCCGCGCCCGGATATTCGGCGATGAAGGCCAGGTCCCAGTGCTCGTCCTGCGGCCCGGTCACCACCCCGTCCGGACGGCCGACCCAGACCTGCCGGCCGCCGACCCGGGCGAAGACTTCCGCCGAAGTCTGGCCATAGAGCCGATAGGCGTCGAGGCCGCTCAGGCCCTTGCCGTGGTTGGGATGGTCCGCCGGATATTCGGCGTGAGGCTTCAGCCGGATCAGGTTCAGCATGTGGATTGGCTGATCCCGCGGCAGCGCCTTGAAGGCGTCGAACTGCGAGCGGCTGGGGTCGATCGATCCGGACATGTCTGAGGCTCCTGGCTTCACAAAACGGACATGCAATCAGCCTAACCGCCGCTTACGCAATGGAAAGCCCCGACGCCGATGAGCGCCGAGATCGCCGTTCGCCGCTACCGGGCCGTTTTCATCTCCGACATCCATCTGGGCACGCGCGGCTGCCAGGCCGAGCTGCTACTCGACTTTATCCGTCATAT
>CALAEG010000100.1 GCA_937890965.1 uncultured Caulobacteraceae bacterium
TCCAGGATGCGCAGCTCGTGGCCGGTGAGCGGCGAACCGCAGGAGACGATGGCCTGTGCGCCGGGGGCGTCGGGCGCGCAGGCCCTCGCCTCGCCGAGGCTCGCAAGCGCATGGGCGTTCACATGGTCGACCCTGGGCGCGCGGTCGGGGGGACACATGGTGAGCGCCGCCGCGCACTCCGCCAGCCCGTAGACGGGCACGAACGCCTCCGGCCGGAACCCATATGGGGCGAAACGGCGCGTGAACTCGTCGACCGTCCGCTCCGCAATCGGCTCTGAGCCGCAGCCGGCGACGCGCAGCGCGCTCAGATCCAGCCCCGCAAGCCGTGTTTCGGGGATGGCGAGGCAGAGATCGAAGGCGAAGTTCGGGGCCGCCGTCACCGTCGCGCGGTTGCGGTGCAGGGTCCAGAGCCAGCGCTCGGGCCGCGCCATGAAGCTCAGCGGGCTCATCACGACGAACGGCGCCGCCTGGTCCAGGCAGGCGAGCCAGGCCGCGATCAGGCCCATGTCGTGATAAAGCGGAAGCCAGCTCACGGTAACGTCGCTTGGCGATGCATGAATGGCCCGCGAAATACCGCGTGCGTTAGCGATGATGTTGGCATTGGTCAGCATCACGCCTTTCGGGTCCGCCGTGCTGCCCGAGGTGAATTGCAGCAGGGCGAGATCGTCGGGCGAGCCGCGCAGCAGCCGCGGCGGGCCGGGGCGGGCCTCGACCTCGGCGACGGTGGCGACGAAACCCAGGCTTGGGACGTGGTCCTTGAGGAGGCGCGCGAAAGGCGCCGCTTCCGGGAAGGCGATCAGGCCGCCGACCTCTGCCGCAGCTAGGATCCTGGCTTGGCGGCGAAGGTGGTCCTCGATCTGAGACATGCGCCAGGGTGGGTAGATCGGCGCCGGTGCGCCGCCGGCCGCGAGCACGCCCATGAAGGCGGCGAAGTAGTCGCCGCCCGTGGGCAGCATCAGTCCGATCCGCGCGCCTGGCTCGGTCCCCATCGCCGTCAGCCCAGCGGCGACCTTGTTGGCCCGGGCGAACAGCTCACCGTAGGTGATCGGCGCCTGCTCGCGGTCTCCGTCGGAGAGGTAGATGTGCGGCCGATCAGGCTGGCGCCGGGCGTGCCAGGCGAGAACGTCGATAAGCGTCTGGGCCGCCGCCGGCGCGCTCTGTGCGCCCGACGCCGGATGCGCCCTGACGGCGCCGCCGGGAGCACCGAGCGCCCCCGCCCCCGCCTTCGCGATCGCCTGGGCGAGATCAGCCGGCGTCGCGGCCTCTGCGAACAGCATGTCGGGAAGCCGGACGTTGAACGTCGCCTCGAGGCGCTGAATGGCCTCGACCCGCCCTAGGCTGTCCAGGCCGAACGCTTGATCGAGGTCGCTCTCAAGGCTTAGCGGCGCGAGCCCGCGCCGATGCGGATGCAGCTCATCCGCAAGCCGGCTCACGATGTCCAGCACTTCGCCAGCAAGCGCGGCTGGCGCGGTGGTGCGGTTCGGTTGCGGCTGGGCTCGCATGGCTCGAAAAACTATGCGGGCGCGGTCCCCGCGGGACCTTGAGCGAGGTCAATAGCGACTGGACGCCGGTGCCGGCTTAAAACGACGGGTTGGAGCGAGACGCCTGCAGAATCCGCACGATGAACCGATGCCTCCGAGTCCCGACCAATTCAAACGGTTCACTGCGACTCGAACAGGCCCTCGACCATCACCTGAGCCTCCTGCTGGATGACCCGCAAATGATCCTCGCTGCGGAAGCTCTCCGCGTAGATCTTATAGACCTCCTCGGTGCCGGATGGACGCGCGGCGAACCAGCCATTCTTCGCCGATACCTTGATCCCGCCAAACGGCGCGCCGTTGCCGGGCGCAATGGCCAGCTTGGCCTCGATCGGCTCGCCGTCGAGCTCCGTCGCGGTCAGCTGGTCCGGCGACAACTGGCGCAGCAGATCCTGTTGCTTTGGCGTCGCTGGCGCATCGATCCGCTCGTAGTAGGTCTCGCCCAGATCGCGCGTCAGTTCGCCATACCATTGGCCGGGGTCACGGCCCGTGCGCGCCGTGATCTCGGCCGCCAGCAGTCCAAGGACCAGACCATCCTTGTCGGTTGTCCACACCGTTCCATCACGGCGGAGCAGCGAGGCGCCGGCGCTCTCTTCGCCGGCAAAGCCCAAGGAACTGTGGAGCAGCCCGTCGACGAACCATTTGAATCCGACCGGTACTTCGACCAGCGGGCGACCCAGGCGCTGGGCTACCCGATCGATCATGCCGCTGCTGACCATGGTCTTGCCGACGCCACAGCTCCTGTCCCAGTCAGGACGATGCGGGAACAGGTAGGATATCGAGGCGGCGAGATACTGGTTTGGGTTCATCAGCCCGCCGGAGCGTGTCACGATCCCGTGGCGATCAGCGTCGGTGTCGGTGGCGAAGGCGATGTCGAATCGCTCGCGCATGGCGACCAGGCGCGTCATGGCGTAGGGGGAAGAGCAATCCATGCGGATCTGCCCGTCCCAATCGGCGGTTATGAAGGCGAATGTCGGATCGATGACCTCGTCGACGACGCTCGCCGCGAGGCCATACCGCTCGATGATCGCCGACCAATAGTGAACGCTCGCGCCACCGAGGGGGTCGATGCCCAGGGTCACGCCGGATGAGCGGACGGCCTCCAGATCGATCGTGTTTCCCAGATCGGCAACGTAGTTGGTCATGAAGTCGTGGAGCCGGATGTTGGGCGACTTGCGCGCGCGCTCGTAGGGGATGCGCCGACCGCCCTCTAGATGGTTCTTGAGGAAGCCATTGGCGGACTGTTCGATCCAGGCGGTGGCAGCCACGTCCGCCGGACCGCCGCTTGGCGGGTTGTACTTGAACCCTCCGTCCTGCGGCGGATTGTGCGACGGCGTCAGGACCACGCCATCGGCCAGGTCCTCGGCGCCGACGCGGTTGTGGGTCAGGATCGCGTGAGAGATCACGGGCGTGGGCGTGTATCCGTCGCTGGCGTCGATCATCGTGAGAACGTCGTTTGCGGCAAAAACTTCCAGGACGCTGGTGAGGGCCGGTCTCGAGAGCGCGTGAGTGTCGATGCCCAAGAACAGCGGCCCATCGACGCCATTTTGCCGCCGGTAGAGGCAGATCGCCTGAGCGATCGCCAGCACGTGGGCCTCGTTGAACGAGTTGCTAAACGCCGACCCGCGGTGGCCGGAGGTGCCGAAATGGACCCGTTGGGACGGCTGTGATGGATCAGGCACGCCGCTGGAATATTCGCTGATGAGCCGCGATACGTCGACCAAACGGGCCAGATCGAGGACTTTTCCGGCGAGAGGGCTAATCTTGACTCCGGTCATGGTCCCTCATGAGGCCTCAGAGCGGAGGCTGATGCCAGAACGAGCACGTTAGACAGCGCGCGCCAGTCCGGGGCGCCCGCGGCAAAACCGGACTGTCGAGCATACCCTCGTCAAGAAACTCGTGAGCAGCCGCCAACAGAAACCATCGCGTGACCAGCGCCAGGAGGCCGCTGGCGGAGGCTTTGCCCCATCCGGTCCCAATTCGCGACAAAATCCGCGTCGCCTACCTTTTTGCCTCGTAGGTTCCCCCACCAGGCATTGAGGCGGCGACCGCGGACCCTGTCGCTGCGACTAAATGGCTTACCGACTAACGGCATCGGCGGATTCAAGCCCAAAGGGCTAGTTCACCGCCTGACTTCACCGGTCTGCCACTCCGCAACAACGCCTGAAGCTCACCGCATTTGGTCCAACCGCGCCTTGATCTCAATCAAACCGCCGGAGCCAGGTCGCCTGACGCGCCGCGATAGAGAGCATCCGCTGGAGTAAGCGGCCGCCGGCGCCGCGCAGATGGGCGGCGTCTCGTC
>CALAEG010000101.1 GCA_937890965.1 uncultured Caulobacteraceae bacterium
CATAAACACCGCCGTTCGAGATGGTGAAGGTGCCGCCTTGCAGGTCCTCGAGCGCCAGGGTCCCGTCGCGGGCCTTCTTGCCCAGTTCGGCGATGGCTTTTTCGACGCCGGCCATGTCGAGCGCGTCGGCGTCACGCACCACCGGAACCACCAGACCGCGCTCGGTGCCGACCGCGACGCCGATGTCGTAATGATTCTTGTAGATCAGGTCGGTTCCGTCGATCTCGGCATTCATGTCCGGGACGACCTTCAGGGCGGCGACCACGGCTTTGACGAAGAAGCTCATGAAGCCGAGCTTGATGCCGTGCCGCTGCTCGAAAACCTCCTTGTACTGATTGCGCAGCGCCATCACCGCGGTCATGTCCACCTCGTTGAAGGTGGTCAGCATGGCGGCGTTGTTCTGCGCCTCCTTCAGTCGGCGCGCGATGGTCTGGCGCAACCGGGTCATGCGTACGCGTTCCTCGCGGTCGCCGACCTCGCGCGGGGCGGCGGCGACCTGGACCGGGGCTTCGGCCTTGGCCTCGGCGGCGCGCGATTCGAGCGCGGCCAACGCATCGCCCTTGGTGATGCGGCCATCCTTGCCGGTGCCAGCGATCGCGGCCGGATCGAGCTTGTTTTCCTGCACGATCCGCTCGGCCGACGGTGCGAGGATCGGGGCCTGGGCCGCGACCGCCGCCGCCGCGGGCTGAGCCGTCTGGGCGGGCGCGGGCTTGACGCCGGAGATGGAGGTGGGGACGGCCGCGGCCTGTGGTTCGGTCGAGGCGGCCGGGGCGGCGGCGACAGCGGACTCGGCCTTGGGCGCCTCGGTCTTCGGCGCGGGCGCTGGCACCGGCTTGGCGGCGGGCGGGGCGGCGGCCGCCGCGCCGGCGGTAACCCGGCCCAGCACGGCGCCCGGCTCGACGGTCTCGCCCTCGGCGGCGGCGATTTCGCTCAGCACGCCATCTTCCGGAGCGACGACCTCCAGCGAAACCTTGTCGGTTTCCAGTTCGACCAGGACCTCGTCCTTCCTGACCGGCTCGCCCGCCTTCTTGGTCCAGCGGGCCACGGTCGCCTCGGTGACGGACTCACCGAGCGCCGGGGTCATGATGTCGGTCATAGCGAACTTACTCCTCGGTCGCGGTTCAGGCCGCGAAGGCCTCGGCCAGGAAGGCCTTCAGCTCCTTGGTGTGGCGGCTCATCAGCCCGGCCGCGGTCGAAGCCGAGGCCGGCCGGCCGACATAGCGCGCCCGCTTGGCGGCGACCTGCAACCGCGCCAGGGTCAGCTCCATCCACGGATCGACAAAGGTCCAGCCGCCCATATTCTTCGGCTCTTCCTGGCACCAGACCAGTTCGGCGGTCTTGAAGCGGGCCAGTTCGTTCATCAGCGAGCGCATCGGCCAGGGATAGAACTGCTCAAGACGCAGAATATAGATTTCGTCGGCGGCCGCCTCCTCACGCGCTTCCAGGAGGTCGTAATAGACCTTGCCCGAGCAGACGATCACCCGGCGGATCTGCTCGTCGGGCTTCAGGCGGATCGTGGTCAGCTCGGGATTGTGCTCGGCATCGTCCCAAAGCACCCGGTGGAAGGATGAGCCCTCGGCCAGCTCGGCCAGGCTGGAGATCGCCTTCTTGTGCCGCAGCAGCGACTTGGGCGTCATCACCACCAGGGGCTTACGGAATTCCCGGTGCATCTGCCGGCGCAGCGCATGGAAATAGTTGGCCGGGGTTGAGCAGTTGAGCACCTGCAGATTGTCCTCGGCGCAGAGCTGCAGATAGCGCTCCAATCGGGCCGACGAGTGCTCCGGACCCTGACCTTCGTAGCCGTGCGGCAACAGCATCACCAGGCCGGACATGCGCAGCCACTTGCGTTCGCCGGACGAGATGAACTGGTCGATGACCACCTGGGCGCCGTTGGCGAAGTCGCCAAACTGAGCCTCCCAGATCGTGAGCGTGTTGGGGTCGGCCAGAGAGTAGCCGTATTCAAAACCAAGCACCGCTTCTTCCGACAGCGCCGAATCGATGCCCTCGAAGGGCGCCTGGCCGGCGCGGATGTTGTTCAGCGGCGTATAGTGTTCTTCCGTAGTCTGATCGATGATGTCGCTGTGCCGCTGCACGAAGGTGCCGCGCACGCTGTCCTGGCCGGACAGACGCACCGGATAGGCCTCGTCGAGCAGGCTGCCGAAGGCCAGGGATTCGGCCGTCGCCCAGTCGAGACCCTTGCCGGCCTCGATCGCCTCGCGGCGGTGTTCGATCACCCGCTGCACCGTCTTGTGCACATTCATCCGCGACGGCAGGGCGGTGAGCTTCAGCCCGATATCGCGCAGGCGTAGCAGCGGCACGGCGGTCTGGCCGCGGCGGTCGTCGCCGTTGGCGGTCGCCATGTGCGACCACTTACCATCGAGCCAATCGGCCTTGTCGGCGGCGTAGGTCTTGCCGGCTTCGAACTCACGATCGAGAAAGGCCGAGGCCTCGGCGACCCAGGTATCGATCTCGGCCTGGGAGACCACGCCCTCGGCGACCAGCCTGGCGCCATAGAGTTCGCGCGTGGACGGATGGTCCTTGATCTTGGCGTACATCAAGGGCTGGGTCATGGTCGGATCATCGCCTTCGTTGTGACCGAAGCGGCGATAGCAGAACATGTCGATGACCACGTCCTTGCTGAACTGCTGGCGATATTCGATGGCCACCTTGGCGGCATAGACCACGGCTTCCGGGTCGTCGCCGTTGGCATGGAAGATCGGCGCCTCGACCATCAGGGCCGAATCCGACGGATACGGACTGGAACGCGAATAGCGCGGGCTGGTGGTGAAGCCGATCTGGTTGTTGACGATGAAGTGCAAGGTGCCGCCGGCGCGGTAGCCCTTCAGACCCATCAGCGCGAAGCACTCGGCGATGACGCCCTGGCCGGCGAAGGCCGCATCGCCGTGCATCAAGAGCGGCAGCACGTGGCCGCGCCCGGCGGTCGGCTCGTCGCGCAGCAGGAAGGCCTGCTTGGCGCGCGCCTTTCCGATCACCACCGGATTGACGATCTCCAGGTGCGAGGGGTTGGCGGTCAGTGACAGGTGGACGTTGTTGTTGTCGAAGGCGCGGTCGGACGAGGCGCCCAGATGGTATTTGACGTCGCCGGAGCCCTCGATGTCGGACGGCAGGGACGAGCCGCCCTGAAACTCGTGGAAGATGACGTGATAGGGCTTGCCCATCACCGCGGCGAGCACGTTCAGCCGGCCGCGGTGCGGCATGCCGATGACGATGTCCTGCACGCCCAGCGCGCCGCCGCGCTTGATGATCTGCTCCATGGCCGGCACCAGGGCCTCGCCGCCGTCGAGGCCGAACCGCTTGGTGCCGGGGAAGCGCTTGCCAAGGAAGCGCTCGAAGCTTTCGCTCTCGATCAGCTTCTTGAAGATGGCGATCTTGCCCTCGCGGGTGAAGACGATCTCCTTGTCGCGCCCCTCGATCCGTTGCTGCAGCCAGGCCTTTTCGTCGGGATTGGAGATGTGCATGTACTGCACGCCGACATTGCCGCAGTAGGTCCGCTGCAGGATGGTGTGGATCTCGCGGATGGTCGAGGTCTCGAGACCCAGCACATAGTCGAGGAAGATTGGCCGGTCGTAATCGCTCTCGGCGAAACCGTAGGAGGCCGGGTCGAGTTCGCTGGCGTCCTCGCGCTCGACCAGGCCGAGGGGATCGAGATTGGCCGCCAGGTGGCCGCGCATGCGATAGGCGCGGATCATCATGATGGCGCGCAGGGAATCCAGCGTCGCCGCCCGCACGGCGTCGGCGCTGATCCCGGGCTGGCGCTCGGTGATGCGGTTGGCGATCTTGGCCTCGACCGCCGGCCACAGGCCATCGATCGCCGACACCCATTCGGGGCGGGATTCGCGGGTTTGCCGCGGGGTCCAGGCGGGGGCCTCGACCGCGCGCTTCACCTCGTCGGTCTGATCGTGCAGCGAGGTGAAGAAGGCGCGCCAGGACGGCTCGACCGAATTGGGGTCCGCCGCCCAGCGGGCATAGAGATCCTCAACGAAGGCGCCATTGCCGCCGTAGAGGAATGAGGTCTCGCTCAGGACCTGGTTTAACCGCCCAGGGGCGAGACTGGAATCGTCAGCCATTATCTCCGTTCCCGGCGGATCCGCCGCGGAGCTTCTACTAAGCCGAGCGCGGACCGCCCATTACGCTTGATCGTTGTTCAGGCGCCTTTCAGCACCTCTACCAGGGTTTCACCCAGGGCGGCGGGAGAAGGCGACACTCTGATCCCGGCCGACTCCATGGCCGCGATCTTGTCCTCCGCTCCGCCCTTACCGCCCGAAATAATGGCGCCCGCATGGCCCATTCGGCGGCCAGGCGGCGCGGTGCGCCCGGCGATGAAACCGACCATCGGTTTCTTAACCTTGGAATGCTTAATGAACTCAGCCGCATCCTCTTCGGCGGAGCCGCCGATTTCGCCGATCATGACGATCGACTGGGTCTCGTCATCCCTCAAGAACATTTCCAGGATCTCGATGAACTCGGTGCCCTTGACCGGGTCGCCGCCGATGCCGACGGCCGTCGATTGGCCCAGGCCCACATTGGTTGTTTGAAACACGGCCTCATAGGTAAGCGTGCCCGAGCGGGAAACAACGCCGACCGAGCCTTTCATGAAGATGTTGCCTGGCATGATGCCGATCTTGCACTGGTTGGGGGTCAGGACGCCGGGACAGTTGGGCCCGATCAGCCGCGATTTCGAGCCGCTCAGCGACCGCTTGACCTTAACCATGTCGGCCACCGGAATGCCCTCGGTGATGCAGACGATCAGCGCCACCTCGGCGTCGATGGCCTCGAGGATGGCGTCGGCGGCGAAGGGCGGCGGCACATAGATGACGCTGGCAGTGGCGCCGGTGGTGTGCACCGCCTCGGCCACGGTATCATAGACCGGCAGGCCCAGATGGGTGATGCCGGCCTTGCCCGGCGAGGTGCCGGCGACCATCTGCGTTCCGTAGGCGATGGCCTGTTCGGTATGGAAGGTGCCCTGGGCGCCGGTAATGCCCTGGCAGATCACCTTGGTCGACTTGTCGATGAGGATGGACATCTAGACTCGCATTTTCGAATTGAGGTCGGCGGTCGGGCGGGTCAGCCGCGGACCGCCTTGACGATCTTCTCGGCCCCATCGGCCAGGTCGTTGGCGGCGATGACGTTGAGGCCTGAGTCGCGGATGATGGACTTGCCGAGCTCGACGTTTGTGCCTTCCAGCCGCACCACCAGCGGCACCGTCAGGCCCATCTCCCTAACCGCCTCGACCACGCCCTCGGCGATGATGTCGCAGCGCATGATGCCGCCGAAGATGTTGACCAGGATCCCCTTCACGTTCGGGTCGGCCGTGATGATCTTGAACGCCGCCGCCACCTTTTCCTTCGAGGCGCCGCCGCCGACATCGAGGAAGTTGGCCGGCGCCGCGCCATAGAGGCGGATGATGTCCATGGTCGCCATGGCCAGGCCCGCGCCGTTGACCATGCAGCCGATCTCGCCCTCGAGCGCGATATAGGAGAGGTCGTATTTCGACGCCTCGATCTCCTTGGCGTCCTCTTCGGTCTCGTCGCGCAGGGCGCGGATGTCCTCATGGCGATAGAGCGCGTTGTCGTCGAAGCTGATCTTGGCGTCGAGCACGACCAGCTTGTCGTCGCCGGTGACGATCAGCGGATTGATCTCCAGAAGGCTCATGTCGGTCTCGACAAAGGCCTTGTAGAGCGCCGGCAAGAGGCTGCGCGCCTGTTTGGCGGTGTCGCCGGTCAGGTTGAGCGCCTTGGAGAGCGCCAGCGCGTGGTGCGGGAAGACGCCGGTGGCCGGATCGATGGTGAAGGTGACGATCTTCTCGGGCGTCGAATGCGCCACCTCCTCGATGTCCATGCCGCCCTCGGTCGAGGCGACGACGGCCACGCGGCTGGTCTCGCGATCCACCAGCAGCGAGAGGTAGAGTTCGCGGGCGATATTGGCGCCCTCTTCGATGTACAGACGCCGCACCAGCCGGCCCTTCGGCCCCGTCTGGTGCGTGACCAGGGTCATGCCCAGCATGGCCTCGGCGATCGTGCGAACCTCGTCGAGCGACTTGGCGATCTTGACGCCGCCGCCCTTGCCACGGCCGCCGGCGTGGATCTGCGCCTTGACCACCCAGACCGGCCCGCCGAGCTTTTCCGCCGCCGCAACCGCCTCCTTGACCGAAAAGGCCGGATAGCCGCGCGGTACGGGAATGCCAAACGCCTTTAGAACCGCCTTGGCCTGGTGCTCATGGATGTTCATAGGATCGGCGGCCCCTTCCAGGTCTGTCCTCGCCACTCGCGAGGTCGCGGGGCCTTATAGGCGTTGAGTGTGACAGGCCGCAACGGCGCGCGGTCGGCCTCAGCCGCGATCAGCCCCCGCGCCGACGATCCGGCCGATGACGGCGGAAAGCCTCAAAGCTCCCGCGCCAGTGTCTCGACCAGCTTCGCGGCTGGCATGGCGCGCGCCAGCGGCGCCCCTTGGCCGGCCCATTGCGCTCCGAAGCCGCCGTCGCCCTTGGCCCTTCCGGCGGCCGCGAGGGCTTTGCCGGCGTCATAGGCGATTGGATAGTCGGGAATTTTCACACCTCTCAACGCCCCATCCTTCAGGGCGGTGAAGGCGTTCGGCAGGCAGCGCGCCGGACGACCGGAGATCAGCGCCGTCATCTCGGTGGCCGAAGCGCCGGGCCCGAAGAGCGCGTCGCGATAGGGCTGGTCGGCGCTGGATTCCGGACAGGCGATGAAGGCCGTGCCGAGTTGCGCGGCTTCGGCGCCGAGGTCCAGCATGGCCGCGATTCGGGCCCCGTCCATGAGGCCGCCAGCGGCGATCACCGGAATGGCGATCCGGTTGACCAGCAGCCTGGTCAGCGCGGTGACGCCGAGCTGGCTGTCAGGCGCCGCCGGATCGAAGACGCCACGATGGCCGCCGGCCTCGTACCCCTGGGCGACGATGGCGTCGGCGCCGGCGGCGACCGCCTGTTCGGCTTCGTCGAGATTGGTGGCCGACGAGAACAGCACGATGCCGGCCGCCTTCAGGCGCGCGATCGCCTGGGCCGGCGGCAGGCCGAAGTGGAAACTGACCACCGCGGGCCGAGTCTCCAGGAAGAGCTCCAGCATCGCGGGATCGGCGAGGAAGCTGGTGTAGATCTCATGCAGCGCCACCGGCGGCTCGGCGTCGAACCGCTTGAAGACCGGCTTCAGCGCATCGAGCCAGGCGCGTTCCCGCTCCCGATCGGCCTTGGCGGGCCGGTGAGCGAAGACGTTGACGTTGAACGGCCTGCCGGTCAGGCGCTTCAGGCTTTCGATCATCTCCCGGGCGCCCGCGGCGGTTACCGCGCCGACACCGATCGAGCCCAGGCCGCCGGCATTGCAGACAGCCGCGGCCAAGGCCGGGGTTGAGGTTCCGGCCATCGGCGCCTGGACGATCGGCAGATCGACGCCGATGCGCGTCATCAAACTGGGCATGGCGTTCGCTCAGCCCCGCGCGCCCACCGCCGCCGTCGCGCGGCGCTCAAGCTTGCCCCAGCTGACGCGGGGGCCTCGCACGGCGGTGACCACCGCCTTGACCACCACATAATACATCAGCTGGCGGTAGCCGAACCGTTGCACCGGAATCCAGGGCGTGTCCGACCAGGGCGCGCGCTTTTCCAGCGCCATGCCAAGGGCCGCGGCCGAGAGGTCGACGAAGATGAAGATGGCCCAATAGAGCAGCGCAAGGACCAGCTTGTCGTTGCCGGCCTGATCGCCGTGAAAGAAGTGGTCGATGCCGGCCGAGGCCAGGCTCCAGATCACCCCCAGATCGACCAGCGGCGCGGCGGTGGCCAGGATGATCTGGAACAGCCAGATTTGCGGCAGGGCGACGAAGCCCAGCACCGGGTGCTTGGGGCTGAAGGTGGCCGCCCTGTGCTTCCAGATGCATTGCAGGGTGCCGAACGACCAACGGAAGCGTTGCTTCAACAGGCCGGCCACCGTCTCCGGCGCCTCGGTAAAGGCGCGCGCATCGGGGTCGAACTCGATGCGCCAGCCGGCGATCTGGGCGGCGATAGTCAGATCCTGGTCCTCGGCCAGGGTGTCCGACGGATAGCCGCCCAGGGTCTCGAGCACCGAACGGCGCCAAGCCCCGACCGCGCCAGGCACCACCGTCACGGCGCCCAGCGCCGCCAGCGCGCGCCGCTCCAGGTTTTGCGCCGTGACATATTCCAGCGCCTGCCAGCGGGTGATCAGATTGCGCCGGTTGCCCACCAGGGCGTTGCCGGCCACCGCCCCCACCTTGGGATCGACGAACCAGCGCGCCAGCCGGCCTATGGTGTTGGGCGGAAAGAGCGTGTCGGCATCGAGCGCCACCAGGATCTCGCCATGCACCTGGTCGAGGCCGCGGTTGAGCGCCAGCGCCTTGCCGGCATTGGCGAAGCTGAGCAGGCGCACGCGCGGATCGCCGCCGAAATGCGTGCGCACCTCCTCGGCGGTGGCGTCGGTCGAGCCGTCGTCGAGCACCAGCACCTCCAGCCGGGACCAGTTGGATTCCAGGATGCGGCTGACCGACGAGACGATGACCTTTTCCTCGTTGAAACAGGGGATCAGCACGCTGACCAGCGGCCCGGTCTCGGGGTCCAGGTCCGCCGGCCGCCGGCCGTCCTCACGCAGGCGATGGGTGATGCCGAGCACGGCCAGGAAGATGAGCCTCAAGACCCCAAGCACGATCGCGCTGATGAACAGGGTGTTCAGCGCCACATTGATCTCGCGGAAGATGCCGAAGCCGATGCGATCCAGCGTCAGCGCCAGCCAGTTGCGGTTGGTGGGCGGCATGGCCTGTTCCGGCGTCATGCCCATCAGCTGGGGCACGCTGACCAGCCGATAGCCGTGGGCGCGGAGCTGGTCGATCAGGGTGGGCAGGGCCTCGACCGTATGTGCCCGGTTGCCACCGGAATCGTGCAGCAGCACGATGGAGGAATGGCCGGTCTCCGGGTCGTCCCGCGCCAGCCCGTCCAGCACGCTCTGCACGATCGCGGTGGCCGCCGGCCGCTTCCAGTCGCCCGGATCGATGCGCAGGCCGACGATCAGGTAGCCAAGCTTCTGCGCCGTCAGCAGCGGATTGACCTCGGCCGGCGTGCTCGGTTCGGCGTCTCCGAAATAGGGCGGCCGGAACAGGCGGAAATCCTTGCCCGAGATGACCTCGAACAGGCGCTGGTTGGCGTTCAGCTGCACGTCCACCAGGCTGGGCGGTAGAAGCGAAATATCCGGATGAGTATAGGTGTGGCTGCCCACCACCATGCCGTCGCGCACCTCGCGGCTGACCAGGCCCGGGTGGGCCTGCATGTTCTCGCCGATGACGAAAAAGGTGGCCGGCGCCTGCTTGTCCTCGAGGATCTTCAGGATCTTTGGCGTCCAGCGCGAGTCCGGCCCGTCGTCGAAGGTCAGCGCCACCCAGCCGGGGTGCGCGCCATAGCGGTCGATGATGTAGGAGGTCGGCAGCTGGTCGTAGTGCTCGTCGGCGATCAGGCCGGTGTCGGGATCGAAGGTGAGCGTGCGCTTTCCGGGCTTCGGCGTCGCCGTGACCCGGAGGATTTCGCCGGTGCCGTTAAAATCGACCGAACCGCCCGGCGCCAGGTTGATCAGCCCGGCGGCGGAAATATCGCCATAGGGCTTGCCGAACAGGCTCCAGACCCCCGAATCCTCCGAGCCCAGCCGCCACAGGCCATAGCCTCGCACGTGCCAGGGATCGGTGACCTTGATCTGGTTGAAGGTTGTGGTGGCGTCGAGGAACCAGACGTCGTGCTTGCGGCCGTCCTCGTCGATATAGCCGAAGTGCGGATTCAGCGCGTTGTCGTCCATTTCGATGTCGACTTCGCTGTCGTTGGCGGTCTGGATCGCCTCATGGAAGGTGACGGCGTCGGCCCGGCCCTGGCCGGACGCGTCCGACTTGGTCCAGTCGTAGCCGTAAGCCCCGAAGGCCACGATCGTATGGGACGGATCGAGCATGGAGAGCCGCGAGTTCAGGTATTTCTCGAACCAGTCCTCGCCGGCGGTTGGCCCCGATTCGCCGGTCATCCAGTGTTCGTCGTAGGCCATCAGGATCAGGGTATCGGAATTGGCCTGCAGCGCCTTCAGCGGCCAGTCGTCGTCGTCGAACGGCGCGGTGACCCAGACCTCCAGGCCAAGCGGCTTCAACGCCGCGCGCGCCTTGGCGAGCAGGGCCGGATAGGCCTTGACCGCATTCGGCGACATGTTCTCCAGGTCGAAGACATAGCCGGCATAGCCGTGCGCCTGAGCCTGGGCGACCAGGTTGGCGACCAGTTTGTCCTGGGCGGCGGGATGCAGCAGCAGGCCGTCGGCCAGTGCGGTGTCGAACAGTTCGGCATGCGCGTTGTGGATGACCGGCATCACCGCCGGCGGATGCGGCTGGCTGGCGATCAGGGCGACGGCCTGCGGGTCGTCGGTGATGTCGAGGTCGCCCGTGGCGTCCTTCAGCGCGAACCACTGCGGCGCCACAACGTCGAGCTGGCCGATATGCTGGGTGAGCGAGGCGCGGGAATCCGGGTCCCAGCTGACATAGAAGCCGACGGTCAGCGCCTTCAGCGCGCGGTTGGTGCCGGGCGCGCGGGGGCGGCCGATGTGAGTCCAGGCCGGCTTTCCCTTCAGCCGCCTGACGTTTTCCACATGCAGGGCCTGATAGGCGCGCGGGTCGCGCAGCTGCACGTCTGGCAGCCGCGGCGCGAGCGCCAGCGTGATCAGGAAGCCGGCGACGATGGCGGCCAGCAGCGACAGCATAAGGCCGCCGAACTGCCCCGCCCTCCGCCCGCGGCGGCCCGACGGGTCATGGAAGACGAAGGGATCGGATGACGGCGGATCCGGCGCAGGCGGCATGGCCTTGGTGTGCCGAACCGCGAAGGCCGAAGCAAGGCCCCCGCTCTTGCCGTGGTTGCACTGGCCGCGACCGCGGGCGACAAACGCCGGATCATGGCCCATCGCCCGCGTCGCAGCGTCCTCTACATGCCGGCCTCGAACGCCCGGGCGATCGAGAAGGCGCGTGGGCTCGCCTGTGACGCCATCATCCTGGACCTGGAGGACGCCGTGGCGCCCGACGCCAAGTCCGAGGCGCGCGCCCAGGCCGTGGCGGCCATCATGGCGGGCGGTTTCGGCGGCCGCGAAATGATCATCCGCTGCAATGGCCTGGACACGCCCTGGGGCGCCGCCGACCTGGCCGCCGCGGCGCGAGCCGGCCCCGACGCCATCCTGGTCCCCAAGGTGAATGGGCCAGGCGACATCGCGACCTACGACGCCGCGGTCGCCGCCGCGCCGACGCATACCGCGCTCTGGGCCATGATCGAGACCCCAGCCGCCATCTTCGCGCTGGACGCCATCGGCCGGTCGGCGAGGACGAGCCGGCTGAGCCTTTTCGTGATCGGGCTGAACGACCTGGCCAAGGCCATGGGCGGGCGGCAGACGCCCGATCGCGCCCCACACCTGCCGATGCTCAGCCTGGCCGTTGCGGCAGCGCGCGCCCACGGCCTTTCCATCCTCGACAGCGTCACGAACGCCATCGAGGACCAGCCACTGCTGGAAGCCCATTGCCGCCAGGCCGCCGATATCGGCTTCGACGGCAAGAGCCTGATTCATCCCAACCAGATCGACACCGCCAACCGGCTCTTCTCGCCCGACGCGGCCGAGGTCGCCTGGGCGCGGGCGGTGATCGCCGCCTATGCCCTGCCCGAGAACAGCAAAAAGGGCGCCCTGCAGGTCGAGGGGCGGCTGGCCGAGCGCCTGCACCTGGACCAGGCCGAGCGCCTGGTCGAGATCGACGCCGCCATCCACGGATTGGTTTCCGCGTGAGTTGGCTGGCGGTGATGGCCGCGGTGGTGATCGGCCAGACGCCGACGCCGCCCGTCGCCTCGCCCGTCCCGGCGGCGTCCGTCCAGCCGGCGCAAGCCCCGCCCGCGGCCACGCCCGCCGCACCGGTCGCCCCCGACGGCGAGAACGGCCCGCCCGCGTCGAACGCCCAGGCCGGCGTCGGTGAGTCCCAGATCCGCACCGGCTACCAGACCGCCGAAGCCACGCGCGGCGCGCTCGACGGGCGCTGGCGTCTGAGCCTCGACGGCGGCCAGGTCCTCTATGTCTTCCAGTTCTCCGATTCCGGCGGCGCACCCGATCCCCGCGCCACCACGCCCATGTCGCCTCAGGTCGAGGGCGCCTGGCGCGACATGCGCCGCCCGGATGGGCTGAACGCGTCTGGCATGTTCGAGACGGTGCGCCGCTACGGCGCCAACATCACCATCGTCTTCGACGAAGGCGACCCGCCCCAACCCCAGACCCTGACTCTGCAACCGCTCGGCAGCGCCTGGACCGGCGACCTGAGCATCGCCGGCGTGCGCACCAGGGTGACGATGACGCGGGAATAGACTCGCTGTCCGCTCAGGTGCTCTTTTTTCCGCTCATCCCGGCGAAAGCGGGGATGAGCGGATTATTGGAGGCTTTGACGCGCGGCCCTAAGCGCGGTTTCTAGCGCTTCCGGCGCATAGGCGGCCGCCTCACCCACGCCCCAGACCGGACCCGGCCAGGCGGCGTCGTCGGGGCGGCGGCCGACCACGTGGGCGTGGAGCTGCGGGGTGATGTTGCCGAGCAGGCCGACATTCAGCTTTTCCACCGGCCGGCCGAGGGCCGCGCCGATCGCCCGCACCGCGCGCCCCGCCACCGTGATCTCCTCGATCAGCCGCGCGCGATCCGCCGCCGACAGGTCGGCGATCTCGCGCCCCTTGGCCATCCGCGGAATCAGCACGATCCACGGCCAGCGCGCATCGGCCTGCAGCCTTGCCTCGCTGAGGCCGAGCGAGGCGAGCGGCGCCGAGGTTTCCAGGAAGGCGCGCGATAGGATGAAGTCGCTCAATTCTGGCTCTCCTGTCCCTGTTTAGCGCATCCGAGGCGCTCGGCCATTGCCGGCGCCGGGGCTTATGCGCTACGCCGCGCCCGCCTGAGCTTGGATGGAGCAGAACCATGGCCGAGAAATCCCCCCTTCGCGTCGCCGTCACCGGCGCCGCCGGCAATGTCAGCTACGCCCTGCTCTTCCGCATCGCCGCCGGCGAGATGTTCGGCCCCGACCAGCCGGTCATCCTGCAACTGCTGGAAATCCCGGTCGAGGGCCCGCAGAAGGCGCTGAAGGGCGTGGCCATGGAGCTGGACGACTGCGCCTTCCCGCTGCTGAAGGGCATGGTCCTCACCGACAACCCGGATGCCGCGTTCGGCGACGCCGACTGGTGCCTGCTGGTCGGCTCCAAGCCGCGCGGCCCCGGCATGGAGCGGGCGGACCTGCTCAAGGACAACGGCAAGATCTTCATCGGCCAGGGCCGCTCGATCGACGCGGTGGCCGCCAAGACCACCCGCGTCTGCGTGGTCGGCAATCCCTGCAACACCAACTGCATGATCGCCGCCGACCAGGCCAAACGCCTGTCGCCGGACCAGTTCACCGCCATGGTGCGGCTGGACCAGAACCGCGCCCAGACCCAGCTGGCGCAGAAGGCCGGCGTCGTCGTGACCTCGGTCAGCGACCTCTATATCTACGGCAATCACAGCCCGACCATGTTCGCCGACTTCACCCACGCCAAGATCGGCGGGAAGCCGGCGGCCGAGGTGATCGGCGACGACGCCTGGCTGAAGACCGAGTTCCTGCCCACGGTTGGCAAGCGCGGCGGCGCCATCGTCGAGGCGCGCGGCGTGAGTTCGGCGGGGTCGGCGGCCAACGCGGTGGTCGACTATGTCCGCGACCTGGCCACGCCCGGAACCGTGCACGCGGTCGCCGTGGCCACCCACGGCGCCTATGGCTTCGCCGACGGCCTATGGGCCGGCATGCCGGTGCGCTCCACCGCGACCGGCTATGAGGCCATCACCAACATCGACATGAACGACTTCGCCAAGAGCCGGATCGCCATCACCAACGAAGAGCTGGTCGGCGAGCGTGACACGGTCAAGGAGATGCTGGGCGCCTGACCGCCCGGCCAGACCCGATGACCGATCACGGCCCAACGCTGGAAACCGCGCGCCTGACCTTGCGCCCCACGGCGGCTGAGGACTTCGAGGGCTGGGCGGCGCTGATGGCCGATGAGGCGTCGAAATTCATCGGCGGCCCGCAAGCCCGTTCGGCGGCCTGGCGCGGCTTCGTCTCCGTCGCCGGGGCCTGGACCATTCAGGGCTATTCGATGTTTTCGGTGATCGAGAAGGCCACCGGCCGCTGGATCGGCCGCGTCGGACCCTGGGTCCCGGAAGGCTGGCCCGGCACGGAGGTCGGCTGGGGCCTGATGAAAGACGCCTACGGCCAGGGCTACGCCACCGAGGCGGCGACGGCCGCCATCGACTGGGCCTTCGACACGCTGGGCTGGACCGACGTCATCCATTGCATCGATCCGGAAAACACCGCCTCGCAAAAGGTGGCGCAGCGGCTCGGCTCGAGCAATCGCGGCCCCGGCCGCCTGCCCGCGCCGCTCGAGGCCTACCCGGTCGACATCTGGGGCCAGACCCGCGACCAGTGGCGAGCGCGGGCGCGATAGGCCGAAGGTTCGGGCGCAAGCTTAACCGTTTGTCCGCCTTCATGGTGCATAGAAAACCATGATCTCGGCTCCGCCACGCATACTGATCGTCGACGACGATCCGATATTCCGCGCCATCGCGGTCGAAGCGTTGGGGGCCATTACCCCCAACCTGGTTGAGGCGGAAGACGGTGAGGTCGCGTATCGACTCCTCTCCGCCGCACCGGCCGATCTGGTCCTCACCGACATAAATATGCCGAAGCGCGACGGACTGGAACTCATCGGCGACATTCGCAAGCGCTGGCCGCAGACGCTCGTCATAGCGGTCACGGCGGGCTCTCGCGCTGCGACGCCCGATCTTCTCCTGAAAACAGCGGCGCTGATGGGAGCGTCCGTTGTCACCAAACCTGTCGGGGGTCTGGCTCTGCTCGAGCTCGTTTGCAAAGTGCTCGGCGTCAGCACGCGCCATATGGCGCAGCCGGCCGCGGCTGGGCGCAGCCGTTTCGCTCCCTAATCGCGCGCGGGTGTCTGACCGGCGAACCGCCGCGGCAAGGACGCCGCAAGCCGCCGCGGATCCTAGAATTTCTGCGCCGCGTTGGCGTCGTAAGGCAGGCAATCGCCGTGAAAGCCGAAGCCGCGGAATCCGGCGAGGGCGATGCGGCCCGTCACCCGATCGATGACCACCGATGGCCGGTTCCAGGGGCTCATCCAGAAGTGGCCGGTGATCAGGTGTTCGTCGAGTTTGATATCCCGCATCGGCCGCCAGCCCTCGTCGCCGCCGGGATGACGCATGATGTGCGGGACACGGATGCGGCCGCGGTCGCCGGTGATGTCGACCAGCATCGGGTCGTCGGCCGAGACCGGTCCCTCTCCAACAACAGAGGTCGCGCCCAGGCAATGCAGGTGTAGGTCGAAGGCCAAAGAGGGCGGCTCGCCCTGGGCCTGGGCCATCGCGGACCCGGCCATGAAGGCCAGCGCGACGCCGATAACCCAATTGCTGAACGGCATGGTTCCCTCGAGAAGGCCTAGTGTGGCGATTCAGAAATTCGCCAATGACCTATGGCCAAGCGGAGCGAATTTCTGAATCATCAGCCACACTAGCAACGTTTAGTTTTCTAGCGTGCTTCTTGGATTTGAAGTTCGCACCGAGCGCGATCCAATCTGCCGGCGAACTTCAAATCCAGCACGCTAGCCGTTGAAGCTTAGCACCGCCTCGATGATTCGATCCTGGGTGTCGGCGTCGATGTCGGCGTGCATGGGCAGGCTGAGCACCCGGTCGGCCTTCTCTTCGCTGACCGGCAGGCCGCCGGGGCGCGGATAGCCGGCATAGACGTCCTGGGTGTGCATCGGCATGGGGTAATAGGCCGCCGTCGGGATGTCGTAGGCCTTCAGGTGCGCGGCCAGGCCGTCGCGGTCGTCGTGCTCGATGGTGTATTGCCCCCAGGTCGACAGGCCGCCCGGAATGACGATCGGGGTCCGCGCCGGCGAACCGGCCAGGCCAGCGGTGTAGCGTTCGGCCGCCGTATTGCGCCAGCCGATCTCGTCTTCGAACACCCGCAGCTTCTCGATCAAGATCGCCGCCTGCATCGTGTCGAGGCGGCTGTTCATGCCGACGCGCAGGTTCAGATATTTCGGGTCGTGGTCGAAGCTGTGGCCTTCGATGTCGCTCTTGGTCGCCTGGCCGTGCACGCGCAGGGATTGGATCCGCTCGGCCAGCCAGTCGTCCTCGGTCAGGATGGCGCCGCCGTCGCCGTAGGCCCCGAGAGGCTTGGCGGGGAAGAAGCTGGTGGTCATGGCGTCGGCCCAGCTGACCGGATGCCGGCCATGCAGGGTCGAGCCGAAGGATTGCGCTGAATCGGCGATCAGCTTCAACCCGTGACGGCGCGCGATGCAGGCGATGGCCGGATAGTCGGCCGCCTGGCCGAACAGGTCGACGGCGATGATGGCGCGTGGAGTCAGCTTGCCCTCGGCCTTGATCGCCAGGATGGCCGCTTCGAGCTTCTCGGGATCGAGATTGTAGGTATCGGGGCGAATGTCGACGAAGACCGGCGAGGCGCCCAGCCAGGGGATGACCTCGCCCGTCGCCGCAAAGGTGAAGCTCGGGCAGAAGACCGCATCGCCCGGCCCGATCCCCCAGGCCATCAGCGGCAGGGCCACCGCCTCGGTGCCGTTGGCGCAGGAGACGCAATGGGCGGCGCCGGCAAAGGCGGCCAGCTGTTGCTCGAGAAGCTTGACCTCCGGGCCCATCACATACTGGCCATGGGCCAGAACCCGCGCGATCGCCGCGTCGATCTGCGGCCTCAGCCGCGCCTGCTGGGCGGCGAGATCGATAAAGGCGATCGACGATTGAACGGCGGCGCGTTGGACCAGTGAAATGGGCATGCGAATCGGTGTTTTCCTAGGGGACAGGCCGCACATAACCGCCGCGATGCTGCACCGCGACACAAACCCTGTAACCGACTGTTGCGGAAAGGGTTTGGCGCGGCATAGGCGGAATTAACGCTAACGCTTGTGGCGCAAGGCATTTCGCCGCGAATTGAGAAGCTCGGCGCGCTTGAGAGCGATGACGGTGATCGCGATTTGGCGCGCCCTGAGGACTCCGGCAAAGCCTTGCACATTGAGCGTTGGCCATTACAACGCCTCGAAAGCTCTATCCCTGAGTGATCTTTCCCCAACGAGCCGCTGGAGACCGCGATGGACGCCATTCTGGTCGTGGGCGGGGCCGGCTATGTCGGGTCGCATGCCTGCAAGGCCTTGGCGCAGGCGGGCTACAAGCCAGTGACGCTGGACAATCTGCGGACCGGTCATGCGGACGCGGTCAAATGGGGGCCGCTGATCGAGGCGGATTTCGGCGATGCGGACGCCGTGCGCGCCGCCGTGCGCCAGCACGGGGTCACCGCGGCCATGCATTTCGGGGCGCTCAGCCTGGTCGCCGAGTCGGTGGCCGAGCCGGCGCGCTACTACGCCAACAATGTCGCCGGCACGCTGCGCCTGCTCCAAGCCCTGGGCGACGAGGGGGTGGGCCGGATCGTGTTTTCCTCCAGCGCGGCTGTCTATGGCGAGGCGTCGAGCGATCCGATCCCGGAAGATGCGCCGCTCAATCCGATCAACCCCTATGGCGAGACCAAGCGGGTGATCGAGGGCGCGCTGCGCTTCATCGGCCGGGCCCAGGGCTTGGCCTGGTGCGCCCTGCGCTATTTCAACGCCGCCGGCGCCGATGAAGCGGGCGAGATCGGCGAGCGGCACGAGCCGGAAACCCACCTGATTCCCAACGTGCTGCAGGCGGTGCGCGCTGGCCGGCCCGTGAAGCTGTTCGGCTCCGACTATCCGACCCCGGACGGCTCGGTGGTGCGCGACTATGTCCACGTCAGCGACCTGGCCGACGCCCATGTGGCGGCCCTGAAGTTCCTTGGCGACGGCGGCGAGAGCCAGCCGATGAACCTGGGATCCGGCGCGGGCCTTTCGGTGCTGCAGATCGTGGCCGCCGCCGAGCGCGTGCTTGGCCATCCGATCGCCGCCGAAATGGGGCCGAGGCGCGCTGGCGATCCGCCCTGCCTGGTCGCCGACCCCAACCGCGCCAAACGCCTGCTGCACTGGACACCGGGCCGTTCGGATGTCGACAACCTGATCGCCACCACGGCGGCGTTCGAGGCCACGCGGCCAATTCGTCAGCGTTAAGGTCCGACTAAGGCGGCGGGGCCGATAATCACCGCTCCATGTCCGCCGCCACCGCCCCCAGCCTGGCCGCCGGCGCCGCGCAGACGGCGTCGGACGACCGCATCGACCGGATCGCCTCGGTCAGCGCGCGCGAAACCCTGGACCGCATCCGCGCCTCGGGCGTGCTCACCACCGGCGCGGTCAACCTGATCGGGCTGGACGCCATCCGTCGCCAGCTGGGCGACCGCTGGGCGGCCAAGAAGGGCCGCGTCTGGGAGCATGTCGAGCAGGAGTTCCAGCGCAAGCTCGGCCCCGCCGACCTGGCCGTGCGCATCGACGACATCAACTATCTGGTCGCCGTGCCGAGCACGCCCGGTTTCGCCGCCCAGGCCCTGTGCCTGACCATCCTGCAGGACGTGCTGAAGTTCTTCCTCGGCGAGATCAAGACCGGCGACATCGCCGTGCGCGTGGTCACAGACCTGGTCGACGGGGCCATCGTCTCGGCGCCGGCCGACCTCGGCCGCTTGGCCCGCGCCCGCACCGCCATGAAGGCGGCGTCGGCGGGAGGGGCTGAGGACCTCAGCGAGCAGCAATCGCCGGCCTGGCGCCCGCCGCTGGCCGGCCGGACCAGCGTGGTCGAGCTGGCCCTGCCCAAGCAGGAGCCGTTCGACATCCGGCTGACGGTCGAGCCGGTGTGGAACCTGCGCCGGGGCCTGATCATGTCCTTCCTGATCGGGCGCTCGGGCATGCCGCTGGGCGCCAACGCCGCCGAGCTGGAGGCCATCGACGTGGCCACCTTCGCCTATGCCGCCACCCTGCTGGAGGAGTCCGCCGACTATGGCGGGCCGCTGACCCTGCACGTGCCGGTGAGCTTTTCCTCTTTGGCCGTGCAGCACACGCGCCTGCGGCTGTTGAGTTTGACCCAGTCGGTGCGCGAGGCCATGCGGGCCTGCATGCTGATCGAGATCTGCGGCCTGGACGCCGGCGTGCCGCCCAGCCGGCTGGTCGAGGTGGTCGGCCTGGTGCGCTCGCTCTGCACCGGCGTGGTCGGCCGCGTGCGCCCAAGCCGCCCGGCCCTGGCCGCGGTCAAGGCCTGCGGCCTGCGCGGCGTCGCCGTCGAGGCCGCGTGGCTGGGCCTCGCCCAAGGCGACGCTCCGGCGCGGCTGAAGGCCTTCGCCATCGCCGCCCAGACCATCAGCCCCAACCTGATCGTCCACGGCCTGCCGACCCCCACCGCCGTCGATGATGCCGCCATCGCCGGGTTCACCCACGCCAGTGTGGCGTCCTAAGCGCGTCCCTTCTCCCCTTGCGGGAGAAGGAACCGCGAAACTGGACCCGCCGTGAGTGACCCGGCAATTGGCGCTAGAGCCGGGGCGGGCTAGGGTGCGGGCCATCGCTTTTCGTTCAGGACGCCCGATTTGCCCGCCTCCGGTGACAACACGCCCGTCCTCGCCATCAACAAGCTGCGCATCGATTTTGCGACCCATGACGGCCTGGTCGAGGCCGTGCGGGGCGTCAGCCTGAGGGTGGCGCGCGGCGAATGCCTGGGCGTGGTCGGCGAGAGCGGCTCGGGCAAGAGCCAGACCTTCATGGCCGCCATGGGCCTGCTGGCCGAGAACGGCCGCGCCACCGGCTCGATCCGGCTGCACGGCCAGGAGCTGCTCGGCATGAACCGCGGGGCCCTGAACAAGCTGCGCGGCTCGAAGATGACCATGATCTTTCAGGATCCGCTGACCGCGCTCACCCCGCACGTCACCATCGGCGAGCAGATCGCCGAACCGCTGCGCGCGCATCTGGGCCTCAGCCACGCCAAGGCCTTGGCCGAGGCGAAGCGGTGGCTGGAGCACGTGCGAATTCCCGAGGCCACGCGGCGGCTGAAGCAGTTCCCGCACGAGCTTTCAGGCGGCATGCGCCAGCGGGTGATGATTGCCGCGGCCATGGCCTGCGGGCCGGAGTTACTGATCGCCGACGAGCCGACCACGGCGCTGGACGTGACGGTGCAGGCGGAAATCCTCGACCTGATGGCCGAGCTGAAGAACGAGACCCACACCGCCATGGTGCTGATCACCCACGACATGGGGGTGATCGCGCGGCTGGCCGATCGGGTCGCGGTGATGAAGGACGGCCTCTATGTCGAGGAGGGGGAGGCCGAGCGGGTCTTTACGGCGCCGCAGAGTGACTATACCCGCGCCCTGCTGGCCGCCATTCCGCGCCTGGACCGCGACGATCGCGGCGGGCGGCCCATGCCTGACCCGGTCGCCCCCGACGCCGAAATCGTCGTCGAGGCGCACGACCTGAAGGTCTGGTTCCCGGTCCGCCAGGGCCTGTTCGCCGAGACCAAGCGCCTGCGCGCCGTCGACGGGGTCAGTTTCCAGCTGCGCCAGGGCGAGACCCTTGGCGTGGTCGGCGAAAGCGGTTCCGGCAAGTCGACCCTGGCGCGGGCGGTGTTGAACCTCATTCCGCCGACCGCCGGGGCGGTGACGCTCATCGGCCGCGACATCACCCATGCCGACCAGAAGGCCATGCGCGCGGCGCGCCAGGACCTGCAGATCGTCTTCCAGGACCCGCTGGCCAGCCTCGACCCGCGCATGACCGTCGGCGATTCCATCGCCGAGCCCCTGCGCGCCTTTCGCCCCTCGATGACCCGGGCCGAGCGCGAGGTCGAGGTGCGCGCCATGCTGGACCAGGTCGAGCTCGACCAGGCCCTGATCAACCGCTATCCGCACGAGCTGTCCGGCGGCCAGAACCAGCGGGTCGGCGTCGGCCGCGCCATGATCCTGAAGCCCAGGCTGGTGATCTGCGACGAGGCGGTGTCGGCCCTCGACGTCTCCATCCGCGCCCAGATCATCGATCTTCTGATCGGGCTGCAGAAGCGGCTGGGCATGGCCATGCTGTTCATCAGCCACGACCTGGCCGTGGTGCGCGAGATCAGCCACCGGGTCATGGTGCTCTATATGGGCCGGGTGATGGAGCAGGCTTCGCGGGAACAGATCTACGCCCATCCCAGGCACCCCTACACCCGCGGCCTCCTGTCGGCCGTGCCCATCCCCGATCCGGTCCGCGAGCGTTCCCGCGTGCGCGTCAGGCTGGTCGGCGAATCGCCGAGCCCGCTCGATCCCCTGACCGCGCTGCGCTTCATGCCGTCGAAACTGCCCATCGACCCAGTGGCGGGTATCTATATTCCGCGACTGGACGAGGTCGAGCCCGGCCATCTGGTGGCGGAGTTCGACGCGGAATGACGGCGCCTGTCCATCCCCCGCTCGGCGTGGCCGAGACGGCGCTGCTGACCCGCCGGATCACCCGGCTGTCGGTGGCCGTGGCCCTGACCCTCGCCGTCGTCAAGGCCCTGGTCTGGCACGTATCCGGTTCGGTGGCGCTCCTGGCCTCGCTGGCGGATTCAGGCCTGGACGTGCTGGCCGCCCTGATCACCTATTTCGCGGTCCGCTATGCGGCCAGCCCGCCGGACTCCGAACACCGTTTCGGCCACGGCAAGGCCGAAGCCTTCGCCAGCCTGACCCAGGCCGGCCTGGTCTTCGCCACCGCCGCCCTCGTGGGCCAGGAGGCGATCGTCCGCCTGCTGCACCCCCAACCGGTCAGGGCCGAGGGCTGGGGCATGGCGGTGATGGGGGTGTCGCTGGTCATGACCGCCGGCCTGATCTTCGCCCAGTCCCGGGTGCTGCGCCGGACGCGTTCGGTGGCCGTGCAAGGCGACCGGGCCCACTATATGGTCGATTTCGGCTCCAACCTGGTCGTCCTGGCCGGCATCGGGGCCGCGGCCCTGCTCGGCGCCTCGGCGCCCGACACGATCGCCGGCCTCGTGGTCACCGCCTGGCTGGTCTGGGGCGCCATCGGCGTCTTTCGCCAAGCCTCTTTCGAACTGATGGATCACGAGCTGCCGGACGATTCGCGGGCGCGGATCACCGAGCTGATGACCCAGGATCCCCGGGTCAGGGACGTGCATCAGATGCGCACCCGCGCCTCGGGCCCCTATATCCACATCCAGATGCATGCCGAACTCGACCCGTCGCTCAGCCTGGTCGAGGCGCACCAGGTGATGGTGGCCGCCGAGCGCCGGGTGCTGGCAGCCTATCCCACCGCCGACATCATCGTGCATCCCGATCCACGCGGCGCGGCCGAGCCCCACGGTGGATCCTTTCCCGAAGTGCACGAGCCCGGCCCAGAATCCTCGGCTCGGTAAACGAGACCTTAAGGCGCACGCGCTAGCTGAACCGAGCCATGACCGTCGAACGCACCGTGCATCACTTTCCGCTCGATCCGGCTTCGCGCCAGGTCCGGCTGGCGCTTGGCGAAAAGCGGCTGGCCTTCAACGAGGTGCAGGAACGCTACTGGGAACGGCGCAGCGACTTCCAGATGCTGAACCCCTCCGGCCTGACCCCCGTCCTAGTCGAGGTCCGCGACGGGAAGAAGATCATCATCTGCGAGAGCCGCGCCATTCTCGAACACATCGAGGAGAACGAGCCCGAGCCCGGGCTGATGGGCCGCGATCCGGCCGAACGCGCCGAGACGCGGCGGTTGTTGCAATGGTTCGACCGCAAGTTCGACAACGAAGTCAACGGCTTGCTTCTACATGAGAAGATGGAGAAGCGCCTGCTGGGCATGGGCTCGCCCGACCATGCCAATCTGCGCGCCGGCCGGGACGCGCTTAAAGTCCACCTCACCTATATCGAGCACTTGCTGGAGGATCGCGACTGGCTGAACGGGCGGCGCCTCAGCCTGGCCGACTTCGCCGCTGCGGCGCACCTGTCGGTGATCGACTATTTCGGCGATATTCCCTGGGGAGAGTTTCGCGGGGTGCGCACCTGGTACATGAAGTTGAAATCCCGCCCCTGTTTCCGACCGCTGCTCACCGACCGCTGGCCCGGCCTGATGCCGGCGCCCCATTATGACGACCTCGACTTCTGAGCCCATCGAAGCGCGGCTCCGCTCGAAATCCAAGGAGATCGGCTTCGACGCCTGCGGCCTGACCGGCGTCGAGGCGCCCTGGCCGGCCGCCGCGCGCCTTGAGGAATTCGTCGCCCTCGGCCGTCACGGCGAGATGGACTGGATGGCGACGACCGCCGAACGCCGCGCCCACCCTCGCGCCATGTGGCCGGACGCCCGCTCGGCCATCGTGCTGGGCGTCAACTACGGGCCGGACGTCGACCCGCTGGCGGCGCTGGAGCGGCGCGACCGGGGGGCCATCTCGGTCTATGCTCAGGGCGACGACTATCACGAGCTGATCAAAACCCGACTGAAGACCCTGGCACGCTGGCTCGCGGCCGAAGCGACCTGTCAGGTCAAGGTCTTCGTCGACACCGCGCCGCTAATGGAAAAGCCGCTGGCGGGGGCGGCCGGCATCGGCTGGCAGGGCAAGCACACCAATCTGGTCTCGCGTGCGTTTGGCTCGTGGCTCTTCCTGGGCGTGGTGCTGACCGACCGGGTGCTGGTCCCCG
>CALAEG010000102.1 GCA_937890965.1 uncultured Caulobacteraceae bacterium
CTCAACTGCCCGGCTGAGCCTGTCCTGGATCGCAGTTCGTAGGATGGGTTGAGCTCTTGCGAAACCCATCAGACACCAGTCATGCGTGTCGCAAGCGTTCATTCCATCCATCAAACGCCCATGATGGGTTTCGCAAGAGCTCAACCCATCCTACAAAGAGCCTCCACGAAAGGGTACCACTGCCAATGAAGAACATGCTCAACGGGGCTCAGGTCATCGTCGACTATCTGGTTCGCGAGAAGGTGCCGCAGGTGTTCGGCCTGTGCGGGCACGGCAATATCCAGTTCATCGATGCGCTCTATGAGCGCTCCCACGACATCAAGACACTATCGGTGCATCACGAGTCGGTGGCCGGCTTCATGGCGGATGTCTATTACCGCGTGTCCGGTCGGCCGACCGCGACCTTCACGTCCTGCGGCCCCGGCTCCGCCAATCTACCGATCGCGCTCGGCAACGCTTTCTTGGATTCGGTGCCGTTTTTGGCGGTGACCGGCAACGTCCCGACCAGCCAATTCAACCGCGGCGCCTTCCAGGAGCTTTATCGGCACTATCAGGCTGACTTTCCCTCGACCGTGCGGGCCTATTGCAAGCGCGTGTTCCAGCCCACCCGCGGCGAGATGGTGCCGCTCGCTATCCGGCAGGCATGGAAGACCATGACCACCGGACGGCCCGGGCCGGTCGTGCTCGATGTGCCGTTCGACGTCTTTCTGGAAGCCGCCGCCGAGGAAACGCCGCGGCCGGAGGACTGGAACGCCAACATCTCCTGCCGCTGCGGCGCCGATCCGGAGGGCGTGAAGAAAGCCGTGGACATGCTCATGTCGGCGAGCCGGCCGGTGATCCTGGTGGGGCAGGGGATGCGTTACGGCCGCGCCGGCGCCGATCTGCTGGCGGTCGCGGAGCGATTGCAGATTCCGATCGCGTCCTCGTCGAGCGGGCTCGGGGCGGTGAGCAGCGAGCATCCGCTCGCGCTCGGGCTGGTCGCCCGCAACGGTCCCTATCAGGCCAATCACGCGACCCGGCAGGCCGATGTCCTGCTGGCCCTGGGGGTGCGGTTCGACGACCGCACCTCGAGCTCCTGGTTGCCCGGCTACTCCTTCACCATCCCGCCCACCCGGCTGATCCATGTGGACATCGATCCGGAGGAGATCGGCCGCAACTATCCGGTGGCGCTCGGCCTGATGGCCGACGTGCGCACGTTCCTGCGCCAGGTACTGGCCGAGCTGGAAAGCCGCAAAGGCGTCGAGCAGGTAGCGCAGTCCAACCAGAAGTGGCTGGCCGAGATCGACGGCTATCGCCAACAATGGAACGCCTACATCGCGCCGGGCTTCACCGACGACAGCACCCCGATCCATCCGCAGCGCGCCGCCGCCGTCATCGATGCGGCGTTGCCCAAGGACGCCATCGTGGTCAGCGATATCGGGGTCCACCACAACTGGCTGATCGAGTTCTGCAAGCCGACCCGTCCCGACTCGCTCATCGGTTCCATGGGCTTTGGCCCGATGGGCTTCGGGGTCGCCGGCGTGCTCGGCGCCAAGGTGGCGGCGCCCGACCGACCCTGCGTCTCGGTCTGCGGCGACGGTGCGTTCATGATGCATGCCAGCGTATTGGCGACCGCCGTCGAATGCGACCTGCCGGTGGTGTGGGTGGTCTGGAACAATTACGCCTATGCGTCGATCCGCGGCTTGCAGCGCGGCTATCTGGGCGGGCGCGAGCTCGCCACCGATTTCCACGACCCCAAGACCGGCGAGCGCTACAACCCCGATTTCGCCGCCATGGCGCGCGCGGCCGGCGTCGAGGGCGTCCGGGTCGATCGGGCAGGCGATCTGGGCGATGCCATCAAGGCCGCGGTCGCCGCCAACAAGCCGTTCCTGATCGACGCCGATATCGGGGCCGACAAGAACCCGGGCGGCTCCGGTGTCTGGGAGCTTCCCGGCCTGGGCCAAAGCCAGCCCGCCTTCGGGGGCCGATATCAGCCGTGACGCTTGTCCCGGGCGCAGCGCAGCACTTCTTCAGTGATGCGCTGCAGACCCGGGACCGTTCCGCACTCCGTCCGTTGTAACGATCCCGGATCTGCAGTGCACCGCCATAAGGCGGCCTTCGCCGCCGTCTACGCCGACGCTCTGTCGGCGATGGCATAGCCCGCGAAGCCGGGCGTGAACGCCCTTATGAGCTCCGCGCTGCACGGCGTCCGGGAAATGAACCAAGTTTGGAACAATCAACGCGACGGCTTCGCCATCGTCTCCACTAGCGCGCCGACGTCGTCGCTGTCTTCGAT
>CALAEG010000103.1 GCA_937890965.1 uncultured Caulobacteraceae bacterium
GGATCCGCCGCGGCCTGCCCGAGACCCTGCATTTGCCCGACGCGGCCGGGCCCGCGATCGCCGCCGCCAGCACCGGTCTCGGCGTCATCCGGGACAATTTCCGCATCATCGTGCTGGCCCTGCTGGTGCTCGCCGCCGGCACCATCAGCACCTATGTCTTCAACTACATCACCACCTTCGCCCAGCACACGCTGCACATGGCGCCGGGCGTCTCGTTCCTGAGCGGCGCCCTTGGCAATATCGCCGGGGTGGTCGGAGTGCTGCTCGGCGGCTGGCTCTCCGACCGGCATGGCCGCCGGCCGCTGATGATCTGGCCCAACCTGGCCTATCTCATCCTGATCCTGCCGGCCTTCTTCTGGATCGTCCAAAGCCGCAGCGCGCTAGCCATCATCGTCGGCACGACCTCGCTGGGTTTCCTGAGCTCGATGAGCACCGGCGCCTTCTATGCCGCGGTGACCGAGACCCTGCCCAAGGCGATCCGCGGGCGCGCCTTCGCCACCATCTATGCCTCGTCCATCGCCCTCTTCGGCGGCACCACCCAGCTGGTCATCACCTGGCTGATCCAGGTCACCGGCAATCCGATGGCGCCGGCCTTCTATCTGATGGCCGCCACCGTGGTCGGTCAGGCGTCGCTGTGGCTGATCCTGGAGAGCGCGCCGGTGAAGACCCTGCCCCCGCTCATCGCGCCGGACCTTGCTCTCGACCCCATTCCGCCCGTCGCGTAGAGCAACGGCGAAGGCTGGAGCCCGAAACGGGCCCGCGAGATTTCAGGGAGACGAACGCAATGCTGGTCAAGGATCGGATCGTCGTGGTGACGGGCGCGGCAAGCGGCATCGGCCGGGCGCTGGCGCGCCGGTTCGCGGCTGAGGGCGCCAAGCTGGTGGTCTGTTCCGACCGCAACGGCGACGGCGTCCGCGCGGTGGCCGAGGAGGTCGGCGGCATCGCCTTTACGACCGACGTCTCCAAGGAGGCCGACATCAAACACATGATCGACACCGTCGAGGCCGAGCGGGGTCCGATCGACCTCTTCTGCTCCAATGCCGGCATCGGCATCGGCGGCGGCGCCGAGGCGCCCGACGAGGCCTGGCAGCGCATCTGGGACATCAATGTCATGGCCCATGTCTGGGCGGCCCGGCACATGGTCCCGCTGATGGCCGCGCGCGGCGAGGGCTATCTGCTCAACACCGCCTCGGCCGCCGGCCTGTTGTCACAGATCGGCTCGGCCCCCTATGCGGTGACCAAGCACGCCGCCGTCGGCCTGGCCGAGTGGCTGGCCATCACCCACGGCGACAAGGGCATCAGGGTCTCGGTGCTCGCGCCCCAGGCGGTGCGCACGGCCATGACCGCCGGCAATCCCGACGGTGTCGCCAGCGTCGACGGCATGATCGAACCGGAAGCCGTGGCCGAGGCCTGCGTGCGCGCCATCGAGGCGGAGGACTTCCTCATCCTGCCGCATCCCGAGGTGCTGGAATACATGCGCCGCAAGGCCACCGACTATAACCGCTGGATCGCCGGCATGCGGAAGCTGCAACGGCGGTACACGGGGTAAACCAGTCGATGGCGGACAGGGTGCGCTGGCTGATCGCGATCGCCGCAATCACGTTCCTGGCCGTGGCGATCTTTGTCGGCGGCACGGTCGCCGCCAATGTCGGCATCGAGCTGCGCCTTCCCGGTTGGCTGCACGGCTCGCGAGCCCACGCCGCCGACGTGCCGCCGACTCCGCCATTGCAGCCTGATGGAGAGACGCCGGCGCAAGGGCCTCCGTCGCCCGAGGTCGCTCGATGCATCAGCTATCTGCAGCTGGTCACCAGCCGGACGCACCAGCACATCGATCGGTCTCTGGTCACGCAGAGTTCGCGATGGGGGACGATATTTCGGGCCGACATCTCATCGACGGCGGACGGAACGACCGTCAGCGCCAGATTTGTCTGCCCAACGGGTGGGCCCGGGCCGCACCCGGTCGAGATCTCATTCCTGCTCGATACGCCGCCGTTGGCGTCGGGGCCATGGGGCGACGTAACAGTCTGCAAATAGGATGTGGCCCGGCCATGGCGGCAGGCGCGGCCCTATGCCAACATTCCGCGTAACCTAAGGAGCAAGCCATGGCGCGTGATCTGGGACCGGCGCGGCCGGAAGATGTCGGCCTGGCGTCCGAGGGCCTGGCCAGGGTCGATGCGGCGGTGCAGCGGCTGATCGACCGGGGCGTGCTGGCCGGTGCGGTCACCCTGGTGGCGCGGCATGGGCGCGTCGTCCACACCAACGCCATGGGCCAGAAGGACATGGCGAGCGGCGAGCCGCTGGCGGTCGACACCATGTTCCGCATCTTCTCCATGACCAAGCCGGTGACCGGCGCGGCAATGATGATCCTGCACGACCAGGGGCTTTGGCAGCCCGACGATCCGATCGCCAAGCACCTGCCGGAGTTCGAGGGCGTCCAGGTGTTCGTCGGCCTGGACGAGGACGGCAAGGCCCGCACCGAGGCGCCCGACCACGCGCCCACCTTGCGCGAACTGCTCACCCACACGGCCGGGCTGAGCTACGGCTTCAATCAACAGGATCCGTTGGACATGCTCTACCGGGACGCCGAGGTCTGGCAGTCCGGCTCCCTGGCCGAGATGGCCGCCCGCGTCGGGCGCCTGCCGCTTGCCTATCAGCCCGGCGCCAAATGGCTCTACAGCCTGTCGATGGACATCCAGGGTGCGATGATCGAGCGCCTGAGCGGCCAGTCGCTGCCGCGGTTCATGCAGGAGCATATCTTCGGCCCGCTCGGCATGGTCGATACCGCCTTCCATACTCCGAGCGAAAAACAGGCCCGGCTGGCCACCCTCTATCGCGCCAGCAAGAGCCGTGGCCTGGTCCCGACCGAAAATCCGCTGATGCCCGACCGGGACAGCCCGCCGCCCCTGGCCTCCGGCGGCGGCGGCCTGGTCTCCACGATCACCGACTATGCCCGGTTCGCCCAGATGCTGCTGAACGGCGGCGAACTGGCCGGAGAGCGCATCCTCAGCCCCGAGGCGGTGAAGCTGATGACCGCCAATCACCTGCCGGACTGGATGCTAGGCGCCGGCTTCGGCGTCGGCCACCAGACCATCCGCCCGGGCTTCGGCTACGGCTTCGACGGGGCGGTGTTTACCGATCCGGCCGCCGCCGGCATTCCGGTGGGCGAGGGCACCTATCAGTGGGACGGCGCGGCCGGCACCTGGTTCTGGGTCGACCCGAAGAACGATCTGCTGTTCGTC
>CALAEG010000104.1 GCA_937890965.1 uncultured Caulobacteraceae bacterium
CCCGGCAAGGCGGTCAGTCGCGTCAAGGGCGCGCCGCAGCGCCGCGAAGGCCGCCTCACCATCCAGGCCGTCGCCGGCAATGACGACGAGGCCGTCGAACGCATGCGCAGCCTGGCCTCGGTGCGCCGGGCGCGCGAACGCGAACGCGAACGCCGCAAGGGCGGTGGCCAGGAACAGGCCAAGATCGCCCGCGAAGTGGTCATTCCCGACGTCATCACCGTCCAGGACCTGGCCGGCCGAATGGCGACCCGCGGCGTCGAGATCATCAAGTTCTTGATGCGTCAGGGCCTGATGCTGAAGATCAACGACGTGATCGATTCCGACACCGCCGAGCTGGTGGCGACGGAGTTCGGCCACACCGTCCGCCGCGTCTCGGAATCCGACGTCGAAGAAGGTTTCATCGGCGCCGAGGATGTCGACGACCATCTGCTGCCCCGCCCGCCGGTTGTCGCGGTCATGGGTCACGTCGACCACGGCAAGACCAGCCTGCTCGACGCCCTGCGCGCCACCGACGTCGCCAGCGGCGAGCATGGCGGCATCACCCAGCATATCGGCGCCTATCAGGTGCGGCTGAAGGACGGCGAGCGCGTCACCTTCCTCGACACCCCCGGCCACGCGGCCTTTTCGGCCATGCGCGCCCGCGGCGCCAATGTCACCGACATCGTGGTTCTGGTGGTGGCCGCCGACGACGGCGTCATGCCGCAGACCATTGAGGCGATCAATCACGCCAAGGCGGCCGGCGCGCCGATCATCGTGGCGATCAACAAGATCGACAAACCCGACGCCGATCCGACCAAGGTGATCAACGAGCTTCTGCAGCATGAGATCGTCGTGGAATCCCTTGGCGGCGACACCCAGGCCATCGAGGTCTCGGCGACGCAGAAGACCGGCCTGGATCACCTGATCGAAGCCATCCTGCTGCAGGCCGAGGTCATGGACCTGCGCGCCAACCCCGATCGCGACGCCGACGGCGTGGTGATCGAGGCCAAGCTGGATCGCGGTCGCGGCGTCGTGGCCACCGTGCTGGTCAAGCGCGGCTCGCTGAAGCGCTCTGACATCGTCGTCGCCGGCGCCAACTGGGGCCGCGTGCGGGCGCTGATCAACGAACGCGACGAACAGGTCGACGCCGCCGGTCCGTCGGAGCCGGTCGAGGTGCTTGGCCTGGACGGCACGCCCGATCCTGGTGAGCCCTTCGCCGTGGTCGAAAACGAGGCGCGCGCCCGCGAACTCACCGACTATCGCATCCGCCAGAAGCGCGAGCGGACCGTGACGCCAACCGGCACGCCCGGCGCCTCCCTGGCCGACATGATGGCCAAGCTGCAGGACAAGAAGGTCTCGGAACTGCCGCTGATCATCAAGGCAGACGTGCAGGGCTCGGCCGAGGCCATTGTCGGCTCGCTGGACCAGATCTCCACTGACGAGGTGCGCGCCCGGATTATCCATTCCGCCGCCGGCGCCATCAACGAGAGCGACGTGATGCTGGCCAAGGGGCTTGGCGCCCCGGTGATCGGCTTCAATGTCCGCGCCTCGAAACAGGCTCGCGAACTGGCCGAGCGCGAAGGCGTCGAGATCCGCTACTACGCGATCATCTACGACCTGCTCGACGACATCAAAGCCGTGCTTTCCGGCATGCTGTCGCCGATCCAGCGCGAAACCCTGCTCGGCAATGCGCGGGTGCTGGAAGTGTTCGACATCTCCAAGGTCGGCAAGGTCGCCGGCTGCCGCGTCACCGACGGCGTGGTGCGCAAGGGCGCGCGGGTGCGGATCATCCGCGACGACGTGGTCACCCTGGAACTCGGCACGCTGCAGACGCTCAAGCGCTTCAAGGACGAGGTCAACGAGGTCCAGTCCGGCCAGGAATGCGGCATGAACTTCGGCTTCCAGGACATCAAGGTCGGCGACGTCATCGAGTGCTTCACCGTCGAAGAGATCCAGCGGACGCTCTAGGCCCATGCGGATAGCCGCAATGACCCTCGGCCTGCTGCTGCTGGCCTCGCCAGGCCTGGCGAGGAGCCAGGGCGCCGAGCAACCCATCCCCAATGCGGGCGGCTGGCGGCTGTCCAGCGTGCCGCAGTCCGGCTGTTTCGCGCGCTTGCAAGGCGATCAGGTGGACAGCCTGCTGGCCGTCAACCGCGAGGGCAAGATGGTCATCGGCGCCGGGCGTCCCGAGTGGAAGCTGCCCAGCGGCGAGGAGCCGGTCACCTTGCGGATCGACGGCGCCGCACCGGTTCAGCTGATGGGCAGCCCGGTCGGCAACATCGTCATCGTTCTGATCACCGACGACGGCATGACCCGCGCGCTGCGGACCGCCCAGCACCTCAGCTGGACCCTCTCCACCGGACCCGCCGTCGCCAATGTCACCGGCCTCGGCGTGGCCTTCGACGCCATTCGCGCCTGCCCTCCGGCGACGTCGCCTTAAGGCCCGACAATCGCCTCTTCGACGTCGCGAAGACGGTCCTTGCCGAAATAGAGTTCGCCATTGACCAGGAAGCTGGGGCTGCCAAAGGCGCCGGCCTCGAAGGCCTTGGTGGTGTTGTCCAGCAGGGCCTGCTTGACCTGCGGATCCTCGGTTCCGGCCATCAGGGCGGCTGCATCCAGGCCGGATTCGGTCAGGGCGGCGGCGATCACCTCCGGGTCGTCCATCTTCTTCGGCGCTTCCCACATGTGGTGGAAGACAGCCTCCACATAGGCGTCGAACACGCCCTGCCCCTGGGCGGCGACCGCGCCGCGCATGATCTTCAGCGTATTGACCGGGAAGAAGGGGTTGGACCGATAGACGGTCAGGCCGTTGCGGCGCACGAAGCGCTGGGTCTCCAGCCCCTCATAGGCGAGCTTGTTCTTGATGCCGGCAAAGGCCTCGGCCGGCGAGCGGTTGCCAGTGAGCTTGAAAAGGCCGCCGAGCAGAACCGGGACGTATTCGAATCTCACCCCGGTGCGCGCCTCGATGCCAGGGATCACCTTGTGGCTCAGATAGGCGTTCGGGCTGCCGAAATCGAAATAGAAGGCGACGTTCGCCATCACCAGGTCTCCGCATAGGGGCGCAGGTCGAGTTCATGGGTCCAGCCGTCGCGCGATTGCTGGTGCAGCATCCAATAGGCCTCGGCGATGGAGGTCGGCTCCATCAGCCGCCCGGGCTCGATCCTGTCCGCGGCCTCCTGCCCTTGCGCGGCGGCGATCCGGCCGCGCACGAAGGCGGTGTCGACACCGGAATCGATGACCAGATGGGCCACATGGATGTTCTGCGGTCCGAGTTCGCGGGCCATGGACTGGGCGACCGCGCGCAGGCCGAACTTGGCGGCGGCGAAGGCGGCATAGCCCTTGCCGCCGCGCATGGAGGCGGTGGCGCCCGTAAAGAAGATCGAGCCCCGCCCCCGCGCCAGCATCCGTTTTGCCGCCTCGCGCCCGGTCAGGAATCCGGCATAGCAGGCCATCTCCCAGACCTTGCGGAACACCCGCTCGGTGGTCTCGGTGATCGGGAAGTTGACGTTGGCCCCGACGTTGAAGATGCAGACCTCGAGGGGGCTCAGGGCATCGGCCTCGGCCAGGAAGGCGGTGACGCCCTCCTCTGACCTGGCATCCAGGGTGCGGGCCTCGCAACGGCCGCCGGCCGCTTCGATCTTGGCCTTCAGCGGCGCCAGCTGGTCGCCGTTGCGGCGCCCGGCAAAGACCGTATAGCCCTCGGCCGCGAACCGCTCGGCGATGGCCGAGCCGATATAGTCGCCGGCGCCGACGACTGCGACGGTGGCGTTTTTCTGCTGCATCCTGGCCCGCTCCCCGCCTGCCCTTATAAGGTCGATATCGGCACGCTAAGCTATCGCCGCAATAGGACGCCTGAAGGACTTTCCATGCCGGGACCTGGCCGTTTGGCGCTGATCGTTTGCGGGATCGCGCTGGCGCTCGTCGGTCCGGCGGCGGCGGCCAAGCGCATCTATTCCTATGATTCCGCCAATGCGCTGACCGAGCAGATGACCGAGGCCGGCCTGACCTTCGTCTTCGAACGGACCTTCATCTCGACCCGGGTGCTGCGGATCCTGGAGACCCACGACATCGGGTCCGCCGACCTGAAGCCGGCCTCCGAGGGCGAGCTTGGCCGCGCCGGCCTGAGCGCCCTGATCGGGCCCAACGCCCATGAGCGCGCGCTCTACGAGATCGAACCCAAGGGCGACGGCAGCGCGCTGATCCGAGCGCTCTGCCCAGGCGCCGACCGCGTCTTCCTGGCCTTCGGGCCGATCACCGCCGAACAACCGTTGCGCATCCACGCCCTGGGCCACGATGCGAAGACGGGCTCAAGCCGTCTCTGCATCACCCTGGACTACGCCTTCCACGGCGAATGGGCGCTCGGGCCGCCTGACCTGCCGCAACCGGATCGCAGCGATCGCTTCAACGACGCGCCCTCCAATCACCGCTACTGACGCGGTCGCGGGCGATCGGCTAGGCTCGCCGGCAAGGGGAGGCTTAACCATGGCCGATCGAGACGTGCTGGCGGACTACCAGAGTTTTCCGTTCACCCACGGCCGCTGGACCCGCGAGGTGTTCCGGCGCGGAACCGGGCCGGCGGTGATCATCATCCATGAGATCCCCGGCCTGCACGAAGGCGTCGTGCGCTTCGCCGATCATGTGGCGGCGGCCGGGATGACGGTATTCCTGCCCAGCCTGTTCGGTAAGCCGGGCAAGCCGGTGAGCATCCCCTATGCCATTGGCGAGATGGTCGCCGGCATCTGCATCCGTCGCGAGTTCCACGTCTGGGCCGGGACGGGATCGAGCCCGATCGTCGACTGGCTGCGCGCTCTGGCCCGCCAGGCGCACGGCGAATGCGGCGGCAAGGGTGTCGGCGCGGTGGGCATGTGCTTCACCGGCGGCTTCGCGCTCGCCATGATGACCGAGCCCGCCGTGGTCGCGCCGGTGCTGTCGCAACCGTCGCAGCCCATCTTCGGCAAGGACAAGGCCCAGGTCATCGACGTGTCGCCAGCCGAGATCGCCTGCGCCAGGCGCCGCTTCGACGAGGAGGATCTTTCGATGATCGGCCTGCGTTTCAAAGGCGACAGCTTCGTGCCCGAGGCGCGGTTCGACACGCTGCGGCGCGAATTCGGCGACCGGTTCGAGGCCATTGAGCTGGCTGACGAGGACGCCCTGCAGGGGACCGGAATGCAGCCGCATTCGGTGCTTACCCTGCACCTCGACGACCGGGCCGGCACGCCGACCAAGCTTGCGGAGGACCGCGTCATCGCCTTCTTCAAATCCCGCACGGGGGCTTAAAGGACCGGCCATGACCCGCGCCCGGCTCGCCCTCATCCTTGGCGTCGCGATCCTGGCCCAGGCCTGCGCCGCGACCACCCAGCTCAGCGCCGGCAATGACATCCACGCCTTCTTGATGTCGATCCGCGACGACGACCAGGCCCGTTTCGACGCCCATGTCGATCGCGCCGCGCTCAAGGCCCAGCTGCGCGCCAAGCTGATCGTCGATGCGTCGCGCAGAAGCGACGGCCTTGGCGCGCTGGCCGCCGTGGTCGGACGGCCGCTGGTGGATTTCGCGGTGGACAATCTGGTGCAGCCGGAGGTGTTCCGCGCCGCCGCGGCCGAGCTCGGCTATTCGTCCGATCGCCCGATCCCCAACACCCTGATCATCGCCCAGTCCCTGAAGCCCATCGATGCGACCCATGTCTGTGTGGTGAAAAAGCGCGACAGGCCCTGCATCTTCGACTTCGCCGACGAGGACGGCGTCTGGCGGCTGACCGCTTTCGAGGGCAACCGCTCGCTGCTGCGCCTACCCAGGGGGCTTTAGGCCGCGACTTGAGGCCCAAACCGCGCCAATGTCGAAAAGGGACGGCCTCTTTCGTCATAGGAAGAGGTCAGCGGAGGAAGCCAGCATGTTCAGCGACCCGAACGGTCCAGCCCTAGTCGCCTATTCGACCACCTGCCTGGTGCTCAGCGCCAACCTGATCTTTCTCTGGGTCTATAGCGGGGCGGTCCGCGCCCGCAGCGGCAAGGCCATCAACCCCGAGGACGCGGCGCGGCTGGGGGCCGAGCATGCCGAGCACGACCCCGCGGCGGTTGCGCGCGTGCTACGGGCCCACGCCAACGCCCAGGCGACCATCTATCCCTTCCTGTTGCTGGGTCTGGCCTATGTACTCGCCGGCGGCCCTTACGAGGTCGCGGTCACGCTGTTCAGCATCTTCACCTTGGCGCGGCTCGCCCACTCGTTCGCCTACCTCAGGGGCCTGCAACCCTGGCGCACCCTGTCCTTCGTGATTTCGGGCCTGTCCCTGATCGCGCTGATGATCGCGCTGATCTGGGTCCTGGTCGCCGGCGCGCTCGGCCACTAGAGCGCTATTCGCTCCGGTTAGATCGGAGCGGCGCTCCAGGTTGTTTCCGGTGGCGCTTTCTGGCGGCGAACCGGTCCCCACTTCGCCGGAAAGCGCTCTAGCGCCGCGCCGCGCCGCCGTCGAACAGCCTGGCCAGCCATTGATAGTAGCCCGGCTGGGTCTTGGCCAAATGGGCGCGGGTATAGGGCTCGCGGGTGGTGGCGCCGACCAGATAGGTCCCGGCGGTCATGGCGAAGAAGTCGCCATTGCTCTGCAGCATCAGCGCCGTCTTCGGCCAGACATGGGCGGCCAGAGCTTCGCGCCGATAGCGGTCGATATCCGGATTGGCCAGGCCACCCGGCAGGCCGCGGTCCAGATAGGCCTGCAGCAGGCCGAGCAGGGCGGCCGGCTTTTTCGGCTCCAGCCGCCGCGCATTGAGCACGACGCCAAAGGCCCGCGCATAGCTGACCGCCTCGCGGTTGTCGGCGACCACCAGGATGGGGACGGTCCGCATCAGGGCCAGAACGTCCGGCTTCAGCCCGGCGTGCTCGACCAGGTCGAGCTGAGCTTCGACCGCGCGGACGGTCTTGTCGGCCGGCTGGCCACGCGCGGACCGGGACGCGTCCACCTTCCAGCCTTGATAGGCGAACACCAGCGGCGGGGCCGGCCGCGGCCGTCCCAGGCCGAAAAACGGCGGCCGCAATATGGGCTGGCTGTCCGCCGTTGCGCCCAGGGCGGCGCAGGCAAGGACAAGCGCTGTGATGGCGTGGCGGCGGTTCAAGGCGCGCGCTTATCCTCCTGGCCGGTCCCCTGCAGGCCTGGGCGAGACACCATGACCCGATCCGCGACGCATTTCGAGGGCAATCCTCTGCTGGACAGAAGAGGCGCGTGCGGCTAGTGAGCCTGCCCTTTCGGCCAAGCCCATGCCCCGCAACACAAAATTCAACGAACGACCCGCCGCGCGCAAACCGCCCGCCGGTCCGAGCCAGCGCCAACTGCGCGCCGGCGAGGTCGTGCGCCATGCCCTGGTGGAGATTCTCCGCGACGAGGACATCGCCGACCCGGCTCTGGCCGGGGTCTCGGTGACCCTGACCGAGGTGCGGGTCTCGCCCGACCTGAAGCATGCGCTGTGCTTCATCGAGCCGCTGGGCGGCGAGCGCGCGGCGGAAGTGACCGCCGGCCTGAACCGCTGCGCGCGCTTCCTGCGCGGCCGGCTGGGCCATACCATCGAGCTTCGCTTCACCCCGGAGCTGAAATTCGTCCACGACGAGAGCTTTGCCGAGGCCCAGCGCATGGAGCGCCTGTTCCACGACCCGAAGGTGGCGCAGGACCTTGAGCCAGACGATGGGACGTAGACGCAAGGGCCTGCCCATCAACGGCTGGGTGGTGCTGGACAAGCCCGAGGGCCTGGGCTCGACCCAGGCCGTGAGCCGGGTGCGGCGCGCCTTCGAAGCCCAGAAGGCCGGTCACGCCGGCACGCTCGACCCGTTGGCCACCGGCGTCCTGCCGATCGCGCTCGGCGAGGCGACCAAGACGGTCTCCTTCCTGATGGATGCGGACAAGGCCTATCGCTTCACCATCGCCTGGGGCGTCAACACCGCCAGCTTCGATCGCGACGGCGCGATCACGGAGACTTCGGACGTGCGCCCGACGCCCGAGGCTGTGGCCAAGGCGCTACCCGCCTTCGTCGGTGAGATCGAGCAGATCCCGCCGGCCTTTTCCGCCATCAAGGTGGACGGCGAGCGGGCCTATGACCTGGCCAGGGCCGGGGTGGAGTTCGACCTGGCGGCCAGGACGGTCACCATCCATTCGGCGCGGGTGCTGGACGCGCCGGATGCCGATCATGTCGAGCTGGAGATCGTCTGCGGCAAGGGCACCTATGTGCGCGGTCTGGCGCGCGACCTGGCCGCGGCGCTGGGCGCCTGCGGCCACGTCTCGGCGCTGCGCCGCACGCGGGTCGGGCCTTTCAGCGTCGATAACGCCGTGACGCTGGAACATCTTGAGGATCTGTGCCATAGGGACGCTGGCTTGGAGGCTCTATCTCCGGTCGAGACCGCGCTGGACGACATCCCGGCGATGGCCGTGACCACCGAAGACGCTTTCAGGCTCTCGCAAGGGCGACCGATCGTTCTGCTTCCCAGACAGGTCGAAACGCTAAGGACGCGGCTCTCTGCTCCCGATGGGGCGGGGTTCGCGTCCCGCACCGTTTTGGCGACTTATGGGGGTGGGCCGGTCTCGATCTGCGAGATCAGGGCAGGGCAGCTACGCCCGGTCCGTGTGTTCAACCTTTAGCTACGGAGACCCCGATGTCGATTACAGCCGAACGCAAGGCTGAGCTGATCACCACCCATGCCCGGACGGAACGTGACACCGGCTCGGCCGAGGTGCAGGTCGCCATCCTGTCCGAACGGATCGCCAACCTCACCGAGCACTTCAAGATGCATAAGAAGGACAACCACTCGCGTCGTGGCCTTCTGATGATGGTTTCGCAACGCCGCAGCCTGCTCGATCACCTGAAATCGTCCGACGCCGGCCGCTATCAGGCGCTGATCGAGACCCTGGGCCTGCGCCGCTAAAACACCCCGCGATAGCGGTGTGATACAATAGAGTTTCGCTCGCGGCCGAGACGGGTCGGCGGCGATAGGAGCGGGATAAAGCCCGCATAGACGCCGGGGGCCGCGAAAAGGTCCTCAATCCACCCGTCGATTGGAGAGGACTTCCGGACCCGCGAAGAGAAAAGCCGTTCCGCCCCTGTCCGTAGCCCGAGGAAATGGGTCCTCGAGCAAGATGAAAGAACCAACTGAAATGTTCGATATCAAACGCAAATCCATCGAATGGGGCGGGCGCAAGCTGACGCTCGAAACCGGCCGCATCGCGCGGCAGGCCGATGGCGCGGTGCTGGCCACCTATGGCGAGACCGTGGTCTTGGCAACCGTGGTGGCCGAAAAGTCGCCGAAGCCCGGCCTCGACTTCTTCCCGCTGACCGTCAACTACCAGGAACGCACCTACGCCGCCGGCAAGATTCCCGGCGGCTTTTTCAAGCGCGAGGGGCGGCCTTCCGAGAAGGAAACCCTGGTCTCCCGCCTGATCGACCGCCCGATCCGCCCCTTGTTCGTCAATGGCTTCAAACATGAGACCCAGGTCGTCATCACCGTCCTGGCCCACGACCTGGAGAACGATCCCGATATCGTGGCCATGGTCGCCACCTCCGCCGCGCTCACCCTGTCCGGCGTGCCCTTCATGGGCCCGATCGGCGCGGCGCGCGTGGGCTTCATCGACGGCGAATATGTGCTGAACCCCACCTCCGACCAGCTCGGCGAGGGCAACCGCATGGACCTGGTGGTCGCCGGCACCCAGGACGCGGTGATGATGGTCGAGTCCGAGATTCAGGAACTGACCGAAGATCAGGTTCTGGGCGGCGTCATGTTCGCCCACCGCGGCATGCAGCCGGTGATCGATGCGATCATCGAACTGGCCGAACACGCGGCCAAGGAGCCCTGGGCCTTCGAAGCCGAAGACATTTCCGGCCTGATCGGCAAGGTCACCGACCTGGTCGGCGAAGACCTGAAATCAGCCTACAAGCTGCAAGCCAAGGCCGAGCGCCACACGGCGCTCTCCACGGCCAAGGCCAAGGCCGCCGCTGCCCTGGTCAAGTCCGACGCCAATCCTGACGGTTACGACTCGTCCAAGTTCGGCGCGGCTTTCAAGGAATGCGAGGCGACGGTTCTCCGGCGCGATGTGCTCAAGACCGGCAAGCGTATCGACGGCCGCGATGTCGATGTGGTCCGCCCGATCGTGGCGGAAGTCGGCGTCCTGCCGCGCGCTCACGGCTCGGCCCTGTTCACCCGCGGCGAAACCCAGGCCCTGGTCGTGGCCACCCTGGGCACCGGCGACGACGAGCAGTTCATCGACGCGCTGGAAGGCACCTACAAGGAAAACTTCCTGCTGCACTACAACTTCCCGCCCTATAGCGTTGGCGAGGTCGGCCGCATGAACGCCCCTGGCCGCCGCGAAATCGGCCACGGCAAGCTGGCCTGGCGGGCGGTACGGCCGATGCTGCCGACCAAGGAAGAGTTCCCCTACACGATCCGCCTGGTCTCCGAGATCACCGAGTCCAACGGCTCGTCCTCGATGGCCACGGTCTGCGGCTCGTCGCTGGCCATGATGGACGCCTCGGTGCCCATGAAAAAGCCGGTCAGCGGCATCGCCATGGGCCTGATCCTGGAACCGGACGGCTATGTGGTGCTGTCCGACATCCTGGGCGACGAGGACCATCTCGGCGACATGGACTTCAAGGTCGCCGGCACCGCCGAGGGCATCACCTCGCTGCAGATGGACATCAAGATCGCCGGCATCACCGAGGAGATCATGAAGAAGGCGCTGGCCCAGGCCCGCGACGGACGCATCCACATCCTGGGTGAGATGGCCAAGGCCATTTCCGGCGCTCGCGAAGAGCTCAGCGAGTACGCCCCGAAGATCGAGACCATCACCATCCCCACCGACAAGATCCGCGAAGTGATCGGCACCGGCGGCAAGGTGATCCGCGAGATCGTCGCCACCACCGGCGCCAAGGTCGACATCAACGACGAAGGCATCGTCAAGGTCTCGGCGTCGGATGCGAACAAGATCAAGGCGGCGATGGACTGGATCAAGTCGATCACCCAGGAACCCGAGGTCGGTCAGATCTACGACGGCAAGGTGGTCAAGATCGTCGACTTCGGCGCCTTCGTGAACTTCTTCGGCGCCAAGGACGGCCTGGTGCACGTCAGCCAGATCTCCAACGAGCGCGTGGCGCGTCCCGCCGACGTGCTGCAGGAGGGCCAGATCGTTAAGGTCAAGCTGCTCGGCTTCGACGATCGCGGCAAGGTGCGCCTGTCCATGAAGGCGGTCGACCAGACCACCGGCGCGGACCTCTCCAAGACCGAAGCGGTGAACGAGCCGGCCGAATAGGGCTGACGACATCATCGGTGTGATCTAACAGCGGGCGGCTCAGCGATGAGCCGCCCGTTTTTGCTTGCGACAAAGGGAGCCGCCCATGACCCGCATCCTCGCCTACGAACCCTCGTTCAAACGCATCGAGGCGCGGTTGCCCGACGCCGCGAAAGACGTCGAGTTCGTTGTCGTCGACGATAGCGGCGCCCTAAAGCTGAACGGCCGCGAGATCTCCATTGAAGAGGCCAATCCCGAGATCGGCTGGATGCCGGTGGAGCTGTTCGGCGCGCCGGCGTCGCGCAATTTCTTCGTCGCCCTCCTGAAGGCGCCGGCGTTGAAATGGGTGCAGAGCGCCGCGGCCGGCTTCGACAACCCCGCCTTCAAGGGTCTGGTCGCCAACGGCGCGCGACTGACCACCAACAACGCCCAGGCCGTCAGCATGTCGGAATATGTGCTCTGGGGCGCGCTCGACCATTTCCAGCGCGGCTCCGAACGCCGCTCGGCGCAAACCAGTCATGAGTGGGCCAGGCTGTCCTATCGCGAAATCGGCCGCATGCGCTGGCTGATCGTGGGCTTCGGGACCATCGGCCAGGCAGTCGCCATTCGCGCCTCTGCGTTCGGGGCCCACATCACCGGCATTCGTCGCACGCCGGGCCCGCACCCCTTGGCCCAGGCCATGGCGACGCCGGATCAGGTCAGGTCGCTGCTGCCCCAGGCCGATGTGGTCGTGTTGCTGGTTCCGCTCAGCCCCGCCACCGCCGGGATGGTCGATGCCGACTTCCTGGCCGCGATGAAGCCCGGCTCGATGCTGGTCAATATCGGCCGTGGCGACCTGGTCGATGAACCGGCCCTGCTCGCCGCGCTCGATGCGGGCAAGCCCGAACACGCCCTGCTGGACGTCTTCCACGACGAGCCGTTGCCGGCCGATAACCCCTTCTGGAATCACCCCCGGGTGACGCTGACCGGCCACGCCTCGGCCATCGGCGATGGGCTCGGCCCGCGCGGCGAGACGCTGTTCCTCGACAACCTGGACCGTTACCTGACCGGCCAGCCCCTGCTCCACGAGGCCGATCCGAAGGACGTGCTGGCGGGCTAGTTGCCCGCCGGCGCCGTATGCTGGCCGGCATTGCTCATCGGCGCGCCATTGGCGGCGCGGCTGGCGGGCGTGTCCGGCACCGGACCGTTGGTGACGTGGACGACGCCGTCAGGCCCGGGCTGGGCCGGCGGCGGCGTCTGCGACGATTGCCCGGCCGCGCTGGCGCTTGCCGCGCTATCCGCCGCCGGTGCGCCGGACATCGCCGGGGTCGAGCTGGCGTCGCTCGACTGACTGGCGCCTTGCGCCAGCGCGGCGACAGCCGACGCCGAGAGGGCCAATGCGGCCATCCCGGTAAGGATCAGACCGATCCGGAATTTGTTGTCTTGCACGACGCGACTCCTCTTTTTCGAGAGCGAGCCTAACCCACAACACCTGGAGGCGAAACGCCTAGCCGGCGGCCACCGCCTCTTCAAGCGGCTCCTCGGCCAAGCGCATGATTTCGCTGACCAGGGCCGTCGGCGAGAAGGGTTTTGGCACCAGGCCGTTCATGCCGGCCGCCTGATAGGCCAGCCAGTGATGGTTCATCACGTCGGCGGTCAGGGCGACGATCGGGATCTGTGCCGCCGGCGAGGCGAGCGCGCGGATGCGGCGGGTGGCCTCCAGCCCGTCCATGCCCGGCATGTTGACGTCCATCAGGATGATGTCGAATTCCCGGGCCAGCACCGCGGCGATCGCCGCCTCGCCGCCCTCGGCCGCCTCGGCAGCGGCGCCAAGGGCTTCCAGCGATTTGACGCCCACCAGACGATTGGTGGCGTTGTCGTCGACCACCAGGGCGCGCAGGCCGCTCAGCGGCGCCTCGGCGAAGACGTCCCTGACCGGCGCCGTCGCGGCCTCGGCATGCGGCGCCGAGACCTCGAACCAGAAGGTCGAGCCCCGGCCTTCCTGGCTGGTAAAGTCCATTTCGCCGCCCATCATCCGCGCCAGGCCGCGCGAAATGGCCAGGCCCAGCCCGGTGCCGCCGAACCGACGTGTGGCGCCCTGGTCGGCCTGCTCGAAGCGGTCGAACAGGATGGCGCGCGCGGCTTGCGGCACGCCGATGCCGGTGTCCTCGACCTCGCAGCGCAGCCGTCTGGCGTCGCCCTCGCCCAGATAGGCCAGCCGCACCTCGACCCCGCCGCGCTCGGTGAACTTCAAGGCATTGCCGACCACGTTGAACAGGCATTGGCGCAGGCGAACCGAATCCAGTTCGGCATAGTCCATGGGTTGGCTCGGGCCCCGCAGATAGAGGCCCTTGTCCTCGGCCTGAGCGCGCAACAGGCTGAGAACGCCCTGGGTAACCTCGACTGGCTCGGTCGCCGAGGGCAAAAGCTCCAGCTTGCCGGCCTCCATCTTGGAGAAGTCGAGCACGTCGTTGATCAGCTGCGACAGCATTTCGCTGCAGCCCACCGCTTCGCGCAGCAGTTCGCGGGCTTCGCCGCTCAGGGTCTCGCGGCCAAGAAGGTTCAAGACGCCGACGATGCCGTTCATCGGCGTGCGGATTTCGTGGCTGACCGCGGCCAGGAAGGTGGACTTGGCCGCCGTGGCCGTCTCCGCCGCCTGCCGCGCCTCGGTCAGGGCCAGGCCCTGCCGCTTTTCGGCGTCGATATCGAGCATCAGGCCCACGCCGCGCGACGGGCGACCGGCGCCGTCGAGCTCGACCTCGTAGTAGAATCGAATCCACCGCTCGCCATCGGCGCCGAGCATGCGAACGTCGGCGGAATCGGGACCGCCTCGGCCGGCGCCCCGCGTTACCGCCATGGCGAGGGCCCGGTCGTCTGGATGGAGGATGATCAGCGGGTCCGGCCCTTTCGCGGCCACGACCTCCAACCCGATCATGGCTTCCAGTTCGGGCGACAGCCAGAAGCTGTTCTGGGCGTAGTCGTATTCGAACACCCCGGCCCGCGCCGCCTGCAGGGCGAGCCGCAGGCGCTGGGCGTTGGCGTTGGCCGCGTCGCGCGAATGGGCCAGCGAGGTGACGCTCTGGCTAAGGCCCAGCATCTCGTAACGGCCCGACGGGAGGAGGCGCCCGGAACGATAGTGCACGTGCAGGTGGGTCCAGCCGCCGGCGGCGGTGCGGTAGCGCATCTCGCTCTCGGCCTTGCCGCCCTCGCGGGTGATGCGCTCGCGGATGTCGGCATCCATCTTCACGTCGTCGGGGTGCTGAAGGGTGGCCAGGAGCGTGCTGGGCACGGGATCGTCGGATTCCTCGTAGCCGAGCGAGAGTTCGCTGGAAAATCGATAGCTGTCGGTGTCCGGGTCGTAGCGCCATGTGCCAACCTCGGCGTCGTGCATCAGCTGACTGTGGGTCTGTTGGACGGCGCGAAGCGCTTCCAGCGCCGCGCGCTCGGCGCTGACATCGACGAGCAGCGCCAGCGACGCGCCGGCGTGCTTTTGAATATCGAGCCGCAGAAAGAGGGGGGCCGTTTCGCGCTCGAAGCGGAAGGTGGTTTCATCGACCGCCTGGCCGCCGGCCTTGGTCAGCAAGGCGGTCAGGTCGCCGCCGGCGGCTGAGCCACGCCGACCCAACAGCCGCCGCAACGCCTTGTTCGTCCGCAGCAGGCGACGGTCGCTGTCCACCACGGCCGCCGCCATGGGCAGGGCGTCCAGCGTCAGCGACGCGTCCGGCGAATTTGATCTGATCGAGGTCATGCGAGTCCTTCAGACACGCACAGTCTAACCCGTTGGGTTTAAGAGACCTTTCACGGGCGCCGCGGCTTGGCGGGCGGGGCTATTTTCGCTTCCAGTAGACGCCGCTGCGGGCGACATAGCGGTTGGGCAGGTCCTTGGTCCCCGCCTCGACATAGCCCAACTCGCCCATCAGCTGGGCGGTCATGGCCTGGGCGGTGGCGATCGCCACGTCGTTATGGCGATAGCTGACGCCGAGCGCCTCGTGGAACAGGGCGTCGGCCCCCGCCACGGCCGGCAGGCCGTCGAGCGTCGCCTCGATACAGGCCGAGCGCGCCTCCTTGGTGGCCATGATGTTGGCCATCGCCTCGCGAAGCGGGTCGTCCTCGGCCAACAGCCCAGGCTCGGCGTAAGGAAGGCCCAGCCGCTCGATCTCGCGGGCCAGCTGGTTGCCGTCCGCGGTTTTCAGCGTGCGGGCCCGTTTCCAGATCGCGTAGCGCTCCTGCGCCGTGCGCGCGGCGAGCTTGGAACGCGTCCAGCCGCCGATGAATCTCTCTTCTTCCATGACACCCGCAGGTTAGCGCGCCGGGGGCCTGGCGATAAAGATGCAAATTTCGCCGCGACGGCGATTGATTCCGTCTGTGAGGTAAACGCCTCTTAACCCTCTGCGGTCGATAGCTTGTCTCGGGTGGGGTTTTAGAACGGGACCAAGTTTGCGATGGCCAGAATGGCGCGCAGGTCGGCGGTAGCAATTGCGGCCAGGAGCGCGCACGCCGGCTGGACAAATCCGACCATCGCACGCCTGCGCGGCGGGGTGGTCGCGACCATGGGCGTTGGCCTGATCTGCGCTTTCGCGACCTATCGCGTCACCGATCCCAGCTTCGACGCCGCCTCGGACCTGCGCGCACACAATATTCTGGGCGGGCTGGGCGCTGATGCGGCCGATCTCGGCCTGCAGACGCTGGGCCTCACCGCCTGGCTGATCGCCGGCCTGATGGTGGCCGCCGGCCTGACCCGGGTCATCGCCCGCGATCCCGGCAAGAGCCGCAGCCGCATCCGCTGGCGGGTCTTCTGCGGCCTGGTGGGCGCGCTGACCCTGGCCGGCATGTTGGCCGCGCTGCTGCCGCCCGCCAATTGGCCGCTGGCCGGCGGCCTTGGCGGCTTCGTCGGCGAGCTGGTCCTGGACCGCCTCGCCGGCATGATCGGGACCTTGCACGTGCCGGCCTCGCAGGTTTTCGCCGCGACCCTGTTGGGCCTGGCCGGGTTCACTGGCTTGGCCATCGCGGCGGGCGCCCACAAGCTCGACCGCGCCCGGCTGGCGGCCTGGCTGACCTGGCGGCGGCCCGCGGCCGCGCCAATGCCGGCCTTGGCGCGCCGCCGGCGCACAGCCGTGGCGAAGAAGGCGCTTGCCGAGGCCGCGGAGACCGGAAACGGCGCGCCGCCGGCGCTCGAGGTCAAGGCGCCCAAGCCGCCGCCGCGCGAATCCTCCCGCGAGGCGCGTGAAAACCAGGGCGCGTTCGAATTCGCCCAGCCCGGCGGCTTCCGCCTGCCCGAACTGGCGATGCTGGCCAAGCCCAAGCCGCGCCAGACGGCTATCGACGAGGAGGCGCTGCGCCAGAACGCCCGCATGCTGGAAAGCGTGCTGGCCGAGTTCGGCGTGCGCGGCGAGGTCGACCAGATCCGTCCTGGCCCCGTCGTCACCCTCTATGAGCTGTCGCCGGCGCCGGGCGTGAAGTCGGCCCGCGTGGTGGCGCTGTCCGACGACATCGCGCGCTCGATGAGCGTTGCGGCCTGCCGCGTCTCGGTCGTGCCCGGCCGCAACGCCATCGGCATCGAGCTGCCCAATGCACGGCGCGAGACGGTCTATCTGCGCGACCTGCTGGCCTCGGCCGAGTACGACAAGAAGAGCCAGACCCTGCCGCTGGCGCTCGGCGAGACCATCGGTGGCGAGCCCTATATCGCCGACCTGGCCAAGATGCCCCACCTGCTGATCGCCGGCACCACCGGCTCGGGCAAGTCTGTAGGGGGCAA
>CALAEG010000105.1 GCA_937890965.1 uncultured Caulobacteraceae bacterium
GGCCGAGCTCGAGGCTGCCACGGCTCGAGCCATCTGTGCCCAGGTGCCGGCCGTCATCCTCAAGCGCTGGCCGTTGGCCGTGGAGACCACCCGCCCGGACGGCCAGCACTGTCAGAGCTGGTTGTGGAGCGCGCCGGCCAAGCATTCGACGCGCCAGATCGGCGAGGTCCTCGAGCGGATCGCGTTTCTCACGGAGCTGGGCGTCGATCGAAACCTGGGCGATCTCAACGACGTGCTCGTGCGCCGCTATGCGCGGCGCATGGCCACCCGCCCGCCGTCGGTCAGCGCCCGCATCAAGGAGCCGGCGCGCACGGTCGAGGTGGCCTGCTTCCTGCGCTATTGCCTGCTCACGGCGAGCGACCAACTCATTCTCATGTTCCAGCGCCGCGTGGCCGACCTGTGGCGACAGTGTGCCGACGGTGTCACCGCTTCGGTCGACTGGGCCGAGCAATACCAGCAACTCCTGCAGGAGCTGACCGAGCTTGCCGCCCAGGACGCGGTGGCAGACACCGAGCTGCGCGCGCGCCTGAGCGGGATCATCGCCGCCAAGCGTGCGCAGCGCGCACCCAGTCGCGCATCCGTCATTCGCCAACGCCTGATCGACGCCATCGCGCCGGTGCGCTCGCTTCTGGTGGCCGTGAGCGGGCTGTCCTGGCAGGCCACTGGCGAACACCCGGTCCTCGACGCGCTGAACAAGCTGCGCGCCCAATACGCCGCCGGCGCCAACAGCCTGGCGGCGGATGTCACGGCACCGCACCTGGGCCCGGCGTGGCGCCAAGCCATCGCAGACGCTGACCGCGAGCGGGCGTTCCGCGCGCTGGAGGTCGCCACATTGTTCGCGCTGCGCCGCGCCCTGCGCAACGGCTCGGTCTGGCTCGAGCATTCGTTGAGCTTTCGTGGCCGAGAGCGACTGTTCATCCCCGCCGAGCGCTGGCAGGCCGAGGCCCGGCGTCACTACGCCAGGCTGCAATTGCCGGCCAAGGCGAGCGACTTCTTGACCCCGCTGCTCGAGCGCGTGCGCGCCGGTGTCGACGCCGTGGCCAAGGCCGCACGCGCCGGCACGCTGCGCGTGGACGACGAGTTGCACCTGTCGCCGCTGGCCGCCGACGAGGAGGATCCCGAAGTCACCCGGCTGCGCTCGCGGCTCGATCAGCGCATCGGCGAGGTGCAACTGCCCGAGGTCATCCTGGCCGTCGATGCCGAGGTCCGCTTCAGCTGGATCATGCTCGGGCGCGAACCGAGGTCGGGCCAGGAGCTTCTCATGGCCTACGCCGGCATCCTGGCGCACGGCACGAGTCTGACGGCGGCCGAGTGCGCCCGGATGATTCCGCAGCTGTCAGCCACGAGCATCCGCCAGGCGATGCGTTGGGCCGGCGACGAGCGTCGGCTGGCCCAGGCCTGCCAGGCGGTGCTGGAATTCATGCAGCGCCACACGATCGCTGCGAGCTGGGGCCGGGCCGACCTGGCGTCTTCGGACATGATGAGCCTGGAGACGAGCCGTCGGGTGTGGCAGGCGCGCCAGGATCCGCGGCGCCAGACCAGCTCCATCGGTGTCTACAGCCATGTGCGCGACCGCTGGGGGATCTTCCACGCCCAGCCGATCGTGCTCAACGAGCGCCAGGCCGGCGCCGCCATCGAAGGGGTCGTTCGGCAGGAACGCGTCGAGACGTCGCAGCTCGCCGTCGACACGCACGGCTACACCGACTTCGCGATGGCCCTGTCGCGCTTGCTGGGGTTCGATCTGTGTCCGCGACTGCGCGAGCTGCGCCAACGTCATCTGTTCGTGCCGCGAGGAACGAAGATCTCCGAAGAGATCGCTGCCGTGTGCGAGGCCAGCGTCGATACGGCTCTGATCGAATCCCATTGGGACAGCCTGGTGCATCTGGCCGCGTCCGTGATGTCGGGCCATGCCAGCGCGGTCACCGCACTGGCCAGGTTCGGCTCGGCAGCCCGGGGAGACCCGATCTACGAGGCCGGCGTGCAGCTCGGAAAGCTGTTGAGGACAGCGTTCCTGGCCGACTACTTTGTCAACGCCGCCTTCAGGCGCGAGCTTCGCCGGGTGCTCAACCGCGGCGAGGCTGTCAACGCGCTCAAGCGCGCGATCTACACCGGCCGTGTCGCGACAGCTCAGGCGCGGCGTGCCGATGAGATGCAAGCCGTGGCCGATGCGCTCAGCTTGCTGGCCAACATCGTGATGGCCTGGAACACCACGCAGATGCAGGCCGTGCTCGACCGCTGGGCTCATCGGCGCCAGATCGTGCCGCCCGAGCTGATCGGGCGCATCGCACCGACACGGCTGGAGGGTATCAACCTGCGCGGCGTCTTCCGCTTCCCCGTCGAGCGCTACGTCGGGCAGCTCCTGCCGTCACAAACGGCGGCGAAAACAAGTGCCGGCGGCTGAAATCGACCCAGCATCGGTGCGGTCTGCAGCGCTGTCGCAGGACCAACAGAAACACATTGCCCGACAAGCACTTAGGCGCGACGACCCGTCGCAACCCGCGCCGTTCCTTACTGCTCGAACCGTCACTTATTGCACTGAAATCAAAGGGACCCCAACAAGGGCAAGACAACATGACCACCGCCGAACACGAGAGCGCCCGAACGATAGAATCCATCGAACAAACGCAACAACGGCGAGCCGGTGAGCTGAGCTGCGAGCGGTAGTCCGACCAGCAGCAGGACGAAGGTGCTGAGCGCGATTGCTCCGGCTGTCCTGGAGACTCCGAACTCCTGGTGTTCGCTTGGCGCCTGGTGCGCCAGCCTCAGAAAACGCCAGCCGATCAATCCCGAGACGACGATCGCGGAGATCTGTCCTATCGACGAGGGCAACGCCAGGGTCAACAGGGCCGTGAGAATCGCCAGAGCAGCGCGCGGTCGATCAGGGCACAAGGTTTTTGCCATGCCCCAGACGGCCTGGGCGACGATGGCGACAGCGGCGACCTTCAGGCCATGCACCGCGCCCGAGTTGGCCAGCTCGCCGTATCGCGCGATGCCGTATGCGAACAGGGTCAAGGCAACCGCCGAGGGCAGGGTGAAGCCCGTCCATGCGGCTGCGGCTCCCGCCCATCCGGCGCGAGACATCCCGACGGCCAAGCCGACTTGACTGCTTGCTGGACCCGGCAAGAACTGGCATAGGCCCACCAGATCCGAAAAGCTTCGATCGTCCATCCAGCGGCGCCGCTCGACAAACTCCGTCCGGAAGTAACCCAGGTGAGCGATGGGCCCGCCGAAGGAGGTCAATCCGAGCCTGAGAAAGACAAGGAGAACTTCCCAGGGCGACGAGCGCTGCGTCACGTCGACAGGCGACGATGCCGTGGAATGGGCAGGCATAGGCGTTTGAGGGAAGGGTCAGCACGATCGTAATCGAAAGGCAATATCGGTCCTCGATGACACAGACTTGAAGGACGCCGAGCGCTACAGTTGTCTGGTCTTGGGCGCGGCACTTCCGCTTCGGACTCACACCCGGTGCTCACTTCAATCGTTGTCTTCCTTATGGCCCACTTTGCGGCTGATGACTTT
>CALAEG010000106.1 GCA_937890965.1 uncultured Caulobacteraceae bacterium
ACGAGATTGGTCAGTGACTGGAGTTCAGACGTGTGCTCTTCCGATCTGGCCCAAAGGAGTTTGTATTGGAACGGCGGCTTCTGCAGCTCTCAGTGGCGATCGCCGGCCTGGCGCCCGTGGCAGGCGGCATGGCCGGCGTGCTCTGGGGGCCGGCCGCGCTCGGCGAACAGGCGCAGGGTGCGTTCGACAGCCATTTTCGCTACCTGTCGGGCCTCCTGGCCGCCATTGGCGTCGCCTACTGGACCGCCATCCCGGAGATCGAGGCCGAGGGCGCGAAGTTCGCCCTGCTCACCATCATTGTGGTCGCCGGCGGCTTCTCGCGCGCGCTGGGCATGCTGATCGCCGGCCCGCCCGGCGCGGCCATGAGCGCGGCCCTGATCATGGAGCTGGTGGTGACCCCGCTGCTCTACCTGTGGCAGGCGCGCATCCAGCGGCTTGCGACCATGCCACACGTGGACGCCGCGCCGGCCCAAGGCTAAAGCCGGGCCATGGCGATTGGGGTTTTTGATTCCGGGATCGGAGGCTTGAGCGTCCACCACGCCCTGGTCGATCGCCTGCGCGGCGCCGATTTCGTCTTCCTCGCCGACCAGGCCAACATGCCCTATGGCGGGCGCAGCGGCGAAGAGATCGTCGCCCTGACCCGCGCCGGCTGTGAGCGGCTGTTCGCCGAGGGCTGCGACCTGGTCATCCTGGCCTGCAACACCGCCGCCGCCATCGCGCTCAGGCGCCTGCAACAGACCTGGCTGCCGGGCTATCGCCGTGAGCTGGGCCGGCCGGTCAATGTGCTTGGTCTGATCGTGCCGACCATCGAGGCGGCCACCGGCCTGCCCTGGGCGCACGAGAGCGCGCCGCGCTACGACGGCGAAAAAGCGGAAAAACTCGACATTCTGGGGGTCTTCTCGACCCCGGCGACCGCCGGCAGCCGCGTCTATGAGATCGAGATCGACAAGCGCAAACCCGATGTCGCGGTCTTCTCGGAAGGCTGCCCGGAACTGGCGCGGATGATCGAGGCCGGCGCGGACGAGGCCGAGCTCGCCGCCACCGTCCGGGGTCACGTCAAGGCGCTCAGCCTCCGCATCGGCCGTCCGCCCGATCGCGCGGTGCTGGGCTGCACCCATTACGAGATCATCGCCGACCTCTTCCGCGCCGCCCTGCCCGCGGCCACGCCGCTGATCCATCAGCCGGGCGCGACGGCGGACGCCATCGAGCGCTATCTCGAGCGCCACAAGGAGTACGATCCGGGGTCTTCGGGTCTGCGACGGTTCTTGACCACCGGCCAGCCCGGTCAGCAGAATGGCCTGGTCGAGGCCTTCTGGGGCGGGCCCCTGCATTTCGAGGCCGCCTGAACCGGGGGAGCGGATCCATGCGCACGGCGATCTTGATCGCGATGGGCCTCGGCCTGGCTTCACCGGTCGCGGCGGCCGTGGTCGCTTCCCAGCCCGGCGGCTTTGAGGTGCGGGAACAGGCGCAGGTCGCTGGCACGCCGGCCCAGGTCTATGCGGCCATCGGCCAGATCGGCCAGTGGTGGAACAGCGAACACACCTATTCCGGCGACGCCAAGAACCTCAGCCTGGAGCTGAGGGCCGGCGGCTGTTTTTGCGAACAGCTGAAAGATGCGGCAGCGCCAAACATATGGGTGTCATCCTGGTGCAGCCGAACAAGACCGTACGGTTGGAGGGCGCGCTCGGCCCCCTGGCGGCGACGGCGGGAACCGGCCACCTGACCTTCGCCCTCAGCGCCAAGGACGCGGGGACCAATGTCGTGCTCACCTACGACTTCGGCGGCTACGCCAACGGCGGCATGGGCGATTTCGCGGCGCCGGTCGATGAGGTGTTGGACGGACAGCTCGATCGGTTGAGGCGCTATATCGAAACTGGCCATCCCGACGCCCATTGAGGGTTATAGGCCGAGGGTCAACCGGAGAGACCCATGACCCAGCCCCTGACCGTCTCCTTCGCGCCAAGCCAGCTCAGCCAGGTGATCAATCCCTGGTCGTGGACCGTGGGCGATTTCAGCCTGTTCACCGTCAACCTCGGCCAGTCCGCCGCGCCACAGGTCGAGACCCGCGTCCTCGACGAGGTCGGCTCCTATGGCCGCCAGCTCGGCCGCATCGGCGACGCCTTGCGGGTGATCATGTCCAGGACCGACCTGAAAGACCTGTCGCCGGGCGATCAGGCGGCGATCGATGCGCTGACCCTGCAGCTCGACCATGTCGACGTGTTGAAACGTGAGGCCGGACCGGCGGCCTCCGCGCACTAGAGACGGATAAAGTTCAGGAAGATCGGGGCGGTGTCGCCCAGCGCCTTCTGCTCATAGCGCGTGGTCACGTGATCGGCCGGCGGCGCGCGCCAGTCCGACGGGTCTTGCGCCGTCCAGGCCCAGTCGGGCGACGCGACCATCCGCTCGAGCGTCCAGGCGGCATAGTCTCTCCAGTCGGTGGCGAAGCCCAGCCGCGCGCCCGGCCGCGACGCCCGCGCCAGATCGGCGATGAAGTCCGGCTGTATCAGCCGGCGCTTGTGGTGGCGCGTCTTCGGCCAGGGATCGGGGAAGAGGATGAAGACCCGGTCGAGGCTTGAGTCCGGCAGGCGGCCGACAATGTCGCGCGCGTCGCCCTGGACGATACGCACATTGGCGAGCTTGCCGTCGTCGATATGGCGCAGCGCGCTGGCCACCCCGTTCAGGAAGGGCTCGACCCCGATCATCAGCACGTCGGGCCGCCGCGCGGCCTGGGCGGCGAGGTGTTCGCCGCCGCCGAAGCCGATCTCGAGCCAGACCTCGGCGGCCTCCGGCATGAGGGCGCGCGGGTCGAACGGCCCGTCGGGAACGCCCAGCCTGGGCAGCAGCTCATCGATTAGGACCGCCTGCCGTGGCTTCAGCGTGCGGGTCTTGATGCGTCCATAGGTGCGCAGGGGCGGCCGGTCCATGGGCCTCGCCTTGCCGCATTTGGCCGGGGCTGGATAGTCCGTCTAGGCTTCGGCCTCGGCGACCACCGGCTCGGCCTCGCCTTCCTCGACCAGGGAGCGGACCAGTTCGACCAGCCGGCGGCGCACCCGGCGCTGCGGCAGACGGGGGAAGAGATTGGCCAGATCAACGCCCTCCTGGCTCATCAGGAAACTGCGCGCGAAAGGCGAGGTCTCGGCCTCCTCGGCGCCCTCGATCGGCTCGGCGGTCGGATCGGTCAGGCCCTCGAAAAACCAGGCGATGGAGACGCGCAGCGCGCGCGCGATCTCATAGAGCTTGGAGGCGCTGATCCGATTGGCGCCGCGTTCGTATTTCTGCACCTGCTGGAAGGTCAGCCCCAGGGCCTCGGCCAGCTTCTCCTGGCTGATCTTCAGCGCCTTGCGCCGCAGCCGAACCTGCAGGCCGACATGGATGTCGATGGGGTTCGGCGACCGGGCGGGATCCGACATCACTGGCATTACAACTCTACTCTCTTCGACGACGACGCAGCCAATCCCCCGGCGAGCTAGGGTTTGCGATAGGATTTGGCCGCTGTCATCATCTTTCCGCGCCTCGCGAGCGATGAATGTGCGCCAATCCAGCGGCAGCGGCCGAGAGCAGCATCATCAGGGCGAAAATGGTCTCACCGAGACGGTCGAACAGCGTCGGCGGCAGCGCCTGAGGCAGGCGCGCATCGATGACGCCGGCCTGGCCCTGGCCCAGGCTGAGGCCAGGCTGCACGCGACCGAGAGCGTCGATCACCGCCGAGACTCCGGTCGGGGTGGCGCGCACGACCGGCAGACCCTCCTCAATGGCGCGGTAACCGGCCAGGTTGAGATGCTGGACCGGTCCGTAGGTGCCGCCGAACCAGGCGTCGTCGGAAACATTGACGATCCAGGAAGCCCGCTCGCCGGAGAGGATTGCGCCCCTGCGGGTGAAGCCGGGATAGAGGGCCTCGTAACAGATCAGCGGCTGCACCAGGGGCGCTGTCCCCAGCGCCATCGGCCGGGGCGGCGGCCCGTGGCTGAAGCCGTCGCCAACGTGCACCAGCTCCTGCACATGCAGCGGGGCCAGCCAGCGCGCCAGGGGCAGATATTCCCCGAACGGCACCAGGCGATACTTGTCGTAGACGCTCAGCGGGGTGAGGCCGGTCGCGTCGCGACGCATCGCCAGCAGGCTGTTGAAATAGACCAGGCCGTCGGGCGCATAGGCCCCGGGCGGGGCCGGCTGGGTGCGGTAGCCGCCGGTGAGCAGAATCTGCCCCGGGGCCAGAGCCGCGGTGATGGCGTCCCGGGTCCAGGTTCCAGGCGCCAGATAGTCGGCGAAGGCCCCTGGAATGGCGCGCTCGGGCCAGATGATGATGTCCGGACGCTGGGCGGCTGGCCGCGCGGTCAGGTCGAGATGGGCCCGGACCGTGTCGGCAAAGGTCGCGGCGGTGTAGCTAGGGATTTCCGGTAGGTCGGGCTGGACGATGCGGACGATCGGCCCGGCGTCGGTCTGCGCCCGGGTGACGCCCAACCGGACGCTCCCGAAGCCATAGAGGCCGGCAAGGGCCGCAGCCGCACACAGGCAGGCTGCGATCCCCCGGCGGCGTCGGGCGGCATCGAGTAGCAGGGCGGGCGTCGCCGCGATGGCCACGGTCAGCCAGGTCAGGCCATAGGCGCCCATCAGAGCCGCGGCTTGCGACGGGGCGGACCCCGCCCGCCAGCTTTCGCCTGGCAGATCCCACGGAAAGCCGGTGAGCAGATGACCGCGCACCCACTCGAAGCCGGTCAGCACGCCTGCGAAGACCAGGACCCGCATCCAGCCAGCCGGCGCGATCCAGCGGTAGACAAGGCCGGCCGCGCCCCAGAACAGGCCGAGTCCCGACGCGAGCAGCGCCACGGCGAAGGGCGCCATCCAGCCCTGGTCGGCCGCATCGACCTGGAAGGCCTGATAGATCCACCAGGTGGCGATCAGGAAGAAGGCCGTTCCCGCCAGCCAGCCGCGCCAGAAGGCGCCGCGCAGCGGCCTCGGGCCCGCGGTCCCGCCGCAGAGATGCAGCATCAGCGCAAAACCGAGCAGGCCCGGCGTCAGGCCGAAGGGCGGAAAGGCCAGCGCTATGCCAGCGCCGGCGATGACCGACAGGGCGATGGTGAACACGCGGCTCGGCGGAGGCGCGCCGGTCAGGGCCGGCTCATTCACCATCGGGTTTCGGCGCCGGCGCCTCGACGTCCGCGGCGACCTGCGGCGGGTGCGGGCGCACGCGCACGCGCTTGACCCGGCGCGGGTCGGCGTCGGTGATCTCGAAATCGAAGCCGTCGGGATGGGCGATCACCTCGCCGCGCTGCGGCACGCGGCCAGCCAGCGCGCTGACCAGGCCGGCGACGGTGTCGATGTCCTCCTCGAGGTCGGGGGGAACCAGCGAGTGCTCCATCGCCGCCTCCAGATCCTCCAGCGGCGCACGCCCGTCGGCCTCGATCAGGCCGCCTGGCCGGGCGACCACCCTGGCGCGCACCGCCTCGTCGTGCTCATCGTCGATCTCGCCGACCACCGCCTCGATAAGGTCCTCCAGCGTCACCAGCCCGTCAGTGCCGCCGAACTCGTCGATGATCAGCGCCATATGGATGCGGCTGGCCTGCATCTTCACCATCAGGTCGCCGGCGCGCATCGAGCCCGGCGCATAGAGCACCTCGCGCCTGAGCCGGCGCAGTACGGTCTCGTCCGGCGCCGGCCGGATCGACTCGTCGACCAGCATCTTGAACACGTCCTTGACGTGCACCTGGCCGACTGGATCGTCGAGATTGCCGCGATAGATCGGCATGCGGGTGTGCTCGGCCTCGAGGAAGCGCGCCAGGAGTTCGCTGAACGGGCAGGCGATCTCGACGGCGACGATATCGGCGCGGGGGGTCATGACGTCCTCGACGCTGAGCATCTTGAAGGCCTGGGCCTGGTCGACCAGGTCGAGCGACCCGTCGCTCCGCGCCGTATGGGCGGCGGTGGCTGCGGCGGCGGCGGTCTCGCCGCGCCGCCAGCGGCGGAAGAAGGCGCGCAGGCCCCGGCTGCGCTTGGCGGGGGGCGGGGCGGCGGTCGTTGGGTCAGACATGGTCGGCCTCGGCGCCCAGCTCGGCGGCGTAGGGGTCTGGCACGCCGAGCCCCGCGAGAATACGCCGCTCCAGGCCTTCCATGACCCGCGCCTGGGCTTCGTCCTGGTGATCGTAGCCGAACAGATGCAGCACGCCGTGAACCGTCAGGTGCTGCAGATGATGGGCGAGCGGCTTGGCCTGGGCGGCGGCCTCGGCGGCGCAGACGCCAAAGGCCAGGGCGACATCGCCGGCCAGGCCCAGGGAGCCCGGCGCGGCCGGGAAGGACAGCACGTTGGTCACCCGATCCTGCTGGCGAAAGCGCGCGTTAAGCGCCTGGATCGCCGCATCGTCGGCCAGCAGGATGGCGACGTCGCCGGGCTCCGCGCCGCCGGCGTGCGGCAGCGCCGCCTCGGCCGCGGCCGCGGCCAGGGCGGCGGCTTCCGGCAGGGCCGCGGTCCAGGCAACATCGGCGATCGCGACCTCGATCATCGGCCGGCCTTGGCGGCGTCGGCGTCGTAGGCGCGAACGATGCGCTCGACCAGGGGATGGCGCACCACGTCGCCGGCGGAAAACCGCGCCACGGCCACGCCGTCGACGCCTTCGAGCAGGCCGATGGCGTGCACCAGGCCTGAATCGCCGCGATTGACCAGGTCGACCTGGGTCGGATCGCCGGTGACCGCCATGCGCGCGCCCTCGCCCAGCCGGGTCAGCACCATCTTCATCTGCAGCCGGGTGGCGTTCTGGGCCTCGTCGACGATGACGAAGGCGTGGTTCAGCGTGCGGCCGCGCATGAAGGCGATGGGCGCCACCTCGATCTCGCCCTTGTCGCGGCGGCGTTTCAGCGGCTCGGCGCCCAATATGTCGCTCAAGGCCTCCCAGACCGGGGCCATATAGGGATCGACCTTCTCGTTCATGTCGCCGGGCAGGAAGCCCAGCCGCTCGCCGGCCTCGACCGCCGGCCGCGCGATGACCAGCCGGTCGACCTCGCCGCGCAGCAAGAGGCCCGCCCCGTGCGCCACCGCCAGGAAGGTCTTGCCGGTGCCGGCCGGCCCGGCGGCGAAGACTAGGTCGTTGCGGCTCAGCAGATCCAGATAGGCGGCCTGCGCCGCGGTCTTGGGCGCAACGGCGCCGCGGCGGCCGAGCGGGATGCCGCTCATCCCCACCGGCGCCTCGCCGTTTCGCGCCGCGGTCGCCGCCGCGCGGACGTCGCCCTCGGACACGGCCACGCCCTTGTCGGCGCGATCGGCTATGGCCTTGACCGCCCGCTTGGCGGCCGCCCGCGCCTTGGCGCCTCCCGCCAGCGACACGCCGCCGCCGGGGGTCTCGACCAGCACGTGGAAGGCGTCCTCGAGCAGGGCGGCATGGCGGCTGTTCGGTCCGGAGACCGCGCGCAGACCCGCATCGGACAACGGCACAAACTCGCGGGTTTCGGGGCTCAAGCGGGCTCCAGCACAGGCGTGTGCGCCAGCGCGCCGGCAAGGCTGTTGCGCTCGGCGCGGGTGATGGCCACGGCTGCGATCCGGCCGATGAGCGATTGCGGGGCGGTCACGTGCACACCCTGCAGATAGGGGCTCCGGCCGATGATCTGGCCTGGATGCCGGCCGGGTTTTTCGAACAGCACCGGCAGGGTGCGCCCGACGCAGGACACGTTGAACTCCGCCTGTTGCGCCGCCAGCAGGGCCTGCAGCCTTTGCAGGCGGTCGTCCTTCTCGGCCTCGGCGACCTGGCCCTGCATGGCCGCGCCGGGCGTGCCCGGACGCCTGGAATATTTGAATGAGAAAGCGCTGGCGTAGCGGGCCTCAGCCACCACCGCCAGGGTCGCCTGAAAGTCCGCTTCGGTCTCGCCCGGAAAGCCGACGATGAAGTCGCCGGACAGCGCCATGTCGGGCCGGGCGACGCGGACGCGTTCGATCAGGCGCAGATACGCATCGGCCGTATGGCCTCGGTTCATGGCCTTCAGCACCCGGTCCGACCCCGCCTGCACCGGCAGGTGCAGATAGGGCATCAGCGCCTCCACCTCGGCGTGGGCGGCGATCAGGTCTTCGTCCATGTCGCGCGGATGGCTGGTCGTATAGCGGATGCGGTCCAGGCCGTTGATCCTGGCCAGGGCCCGTATCAAGGGGCTGAGGCCGCCCGCATAGGCGTTGACGTTCTGGCCCAACAGGGTGATTTCGCGCACGCCCTTGGCCGCCAGCCGCTCGGCCTCGGCGACGATGGCGGCGGCCGGCCGCGAATATTCCGCGCCGCGCGTATAGGGCACGACGCAGAAGCTGCAGAACTTGTCGCAGCCCTCCTGCACGGTCAAAAACGCGCTGACGCCGCTCACCGCGCGCTCGTTCGGCAGGGCGTCGAACTTCTCTTCGGTGGCGAAATCCGCCGCCAGCCGCTCGCCGCTCGCCCGGTGCGTGCGCGCGATCAGCTCCGGCAGCCGGTGATAGGATTGCGGCCCGATCACAAGATCGACCGCCGGCTGGCGCGTCATGATCTCGGCGCCCTCGGCCTGGGCGACGCAGCCGGCGACGGCGATGATCATCGCGCCGCCCTCGCGCGCCCGCGCCGCCTTCAACGGCTTGAGCCGGCCAAGCTCGGAATAGACCTTCTCGGCCGCCTTCTCGCGGATGTGGCAAGTGTTGAGCACCACCAAGTCCGCGCCCTCCGGCGTTTCCGTGGCGCAATAGCCAAGCGGGCGCAGCAGATCGGCCATGCGCTCGCTGTCATAGACGTTCATCTGGCAGCCGTAGGTCTTGATGTAGAGGCGCTTTTGCGGGGCCGCGGTCATGCCCGGTTTATGAGCGCGGGGCGGGCGTCGCGCAAGGCGAGGGCGGGGCAAGCGCCGCAACGGGCCGACGGGTTGCTCAGTTTTCGCTCTCGTCCAGCGGCACGCCGTAGAGTTCCAGCCGGTGGTCGACCAGACGGTAGCCCAGGCGCTTGGCGATGGCCGACTGCAGGGCCTCGATCTCCTCGTCCATGAACTCGACCACCTGGCCGGTCTTCATGTCGATCAGGTGGTCGTGGTGGGTATCGGGCGCCTCTTCATAGCGTGAGCGGCCGCCCTGGAAGTCGTGGCGGGCGATGATGCCAGCCTCCTCGAACAGCCGCACCGTGCGATAGACGGTGGCGATGGAGATGTGCGGATCGGCATCGTGGGCGCGCCGGTACAGCTCCTCGACGTCCGGATGGTCGTGGGCGAGCGACAGCACGCGCGCGACCACCCGGCGCTGGTCGGTCATGCGCATGCCCTTTTCGATGCAGAGCTTTTCGATCCGGTCCACGCCTTCGCCCCGTTGCTGGCGGCGCCAGGATAGGCTCAACCGGGCGGGCTGTTAAGATCGCGCCGCAAGACCAGCGCATCGACGGCGCCCGAGCCGCGACGATAATAGGCTGGCCGCCGTCCCACCGGGCTGAATCCGGCCGCGCGATAGAGGCCAAGGGCGGCGTCATTGTCGCCGGCGACCTCGAGGAAGATGCTGCGGGCGCCGGCCGCGGCGGCGTTGAGCGCCACGGCCTCGACCAGGGCCCGGCCGACGCCGAAACGCCGATGCGGCGGATCGACCGCCAGGGTCAGCACCTCGGCCTCGCCGGCGACCGCGCGGGCCAGGATGAAGGCGACGATCACCTCGGTTTCCGGATCGCGGACGACCAGGCCGAACCCGCCGGGCCCGTCCAGCAAGGCCCCGATCTCATCGACGCCCCAGGCTCCATCGAAGCTGGTCGCATGCACGGCGGCCATGCCGGGCGCGTCCCGGGTCGTGGCGCCGGCGAGCCTCACGTTGCGGCGGCCAGGCGGACGTCGGGCGCGCGCAGATAGAGCGGACGCGGCGGTGGAAAGGGCGGTTGGGCGCGCGACGCCAGCAGCGCGACGACGGCGGGGGCCGGGGCGGCGCGCTCGATCAGCACCGCTTGCGGCAGGACGCCAGCGAGCAAGGCGGCGCCCGGTCCGACCAGGGCCGCGGGGCCGCCGGTCCAGAGTTCGGCAAGGCGAGCGGCGGCCGTTTCGACCGGCAGGACATCGGGCGCCATCAGGGCGCGGGCGCCGTCGAATACCTGCAGATAGACCTGGTCGCGCCGCGCATCGATCACCGCCGCCACGAAGCCCTCGCCGACGTCCCGCGCCAGGGCCTCCAGCACGCCGACGCCCACCACCGGGCGGTCGAGCGCCAAGCCAAGGCCCTTGGCGAAGGCCAGGCCAACGCGCAGGCCGGTGAAAGAGCCCGGGCCAATGGTCACGCCGATGCGATCGAGGGCGGGAAACGCCGTCCCCGCCTGCGCCATCGTCGCCTCGACCATGACCGCCAGCCGCTCCTGGTGGCCGCGCCGCATGGGCTCGGAGCCGGCCGCCAGCACGCGCCCCTCGGCCCAGACGGCGACGGAGCAGGCGTCGAGGCAGGTGTCGAGGGCGAGCAGGATCACGCTGGCGGCGTCCAGACGATCGCCTTCACATAGGCGACCTTGCGCAGCAGCGCGTCCGGCGGAATCTCCTCGGAATCCCAGCCCGGCACGGCGAACTGATAGGTGACCGCGCCCTCGCCCGGCCGGGCGCAGAAGACGGTGTTGCGGTCACGCTGGGCGCCCAGGTCGCATTCGGTCAGGTCGAAATGGGCGTCGCTCCACTTCAGGCCTATCCGCTCGCCTTGCGGGCCTTGCACGGGTCCGCCCAGCGCCCGCACCGCCCCGATCATCGGGTCGGTGGTGCCGGGGGCGTTGCCGGTTCCGTCGTCGATCTCCAGCATTTCCACCCCGTCCTGGGTCACGGTGATCACCGCCATGGTCTCGTCGTCGGCGACGCGCACCGTGCCTTCGCTGACCTGAGCCAGCGGAAACAGTTCCTGGATGCGTGGCGCCTCGAAATAGCTCATCCGCCGAATCGGGCCGACACCCCAGACGCCGATGGGAAGCGGTCCGGCGCGATAGGGCGCGGCCCTTGGCGCGGTCACCGGCTTCAACGGCGACGGCGAGCAGGCCTGGAGCAGGACCGCCGCTCCCAAGAGGACCGTGGACGGACGGATCCTCCGCATATGTCCGGTCTCAGTCCGTCCCACGTCGTCCCATTTAGTATTTGATTCAAAGGTGTAATTCGAACGGTCCGTCTTTACGTCTCCCCATTTGTCCCCGATAATCCCACACATGCGCGTGGGTTGGCGTGTGGGTTACAAAGCTAGGCGGATGGATGGCAAAGACGGTCAACAAGCTCACGGACGGTAAGGTGAAGGCCCTCACGGCGCCAGGCCTTTACGGCGATGGCGACAATCTCTGGCTCCAGATTGGCCCTAAGGGCGGCAAGGCCTGCTGTTCAGATACCGCTTCGGCTTACGTCAGCGCGAGATGGGTCTCGGTCCATATCCCGCAATCGGCCTGGCAACCGCTAGGAGGGCAGCCGTCGAGGCGCGAGCCCTACTACGCGGGAACGGCGTCACCCCCGGCCAGGACCCACTTGAGCGCAAACGCGCCCTCGCTGCCCACGCCAGGCGAAACGTCAAGGATGGCGTCAGCTTTCGACAGGCCGCTGAACGTTACATCAAGGCGCACGAAGCGACGTGGAGGAACGCCAAACACCGTGCGCAATGGTCCACGACGCTTGAGACCTATGTGTGGCCGGCTTTCGGCGACCTCGATGTCACCGCAATCGACACCGGACTCGTTCTGAAGGCCATCGAGCCAATCTGGAACAGCAAGCCGGAGACGGCCTCACGTGTCCGCGGCAGGATCGAGACGGTGCTCGATTGGGCGTCGGCGCGCGGCTACCGTCATGGCGACAATCCGGCCCGGTGGCGCGGGCATCTGGACAAGCTGCTGCCGGCTCGATCTCGGGTGAGGGCAGTCAAGGACCACGTCGCTCTCGACTACGCCGAGTTGAACGCGTTCTGGCGCTCATTGGGCGGCAAGGAGGGCGTAAGCGTCGAAGCCCTCCGCTTCGCGATCCTGACCGCCGCTAGGACCGGCGAGGTGATTGGTGCGACTTGGTCCGAGGTCGACCTCAATGCCAAGGTCTGGACCATCCCGGCGGCTAGGATGAAGGCCGGCAAAGAACATCGGGTACCGCTCTCGAAGCCCGCGGTCGCCGTGCTGGAGCGGTTAAAGCCGATCGCGGATTTCTCACCGCGCGCCGATGATTTCATCTTTCCGGGAGGCAAAACCGGGACGCCGCTCTCCAGCGTGGCATTGCTCATGACACTCAGAAAGACGGGCCGCGTCGACCTAACCGCGCACGGCTTCCGCTCGACCTTCCGCGACTGGGCCGCCGAGCGCACGGCGTTCGCAAGCGAGGTGATCGAATTGGCGCTCGCGCATTCGATCAAGGACAAGACCGAGGCGGCTTACCGCCGCGGCGATCTGTTCGATAAGCGTGAGAAGCTCATGGCGGCGTGGGCGGCGTACTGCCTGGCGCCGGTCGAGACAGCAGGAGTGACGCCCATCAGAGCCGGCGGGGCCAGATGACCGCCTCGTTGGACGAGGACCTTCTTGACGCGTTGATAGGCCGTGTGGACGCCGCGATCGGGACTCTTGCGAAGCTCGGCATTAAATCCGCACCATTGCCCCCTCCCGTTGCCGGCCGCAGCGCTGATCGCGCCAACTACGTCTTCGCCCTCTGGCAAGCCTCGGAAACCGCAGTGGAGTCCGCGGGCTCCGACCTCACTTCGGCGGACCGAAAGAAAGCGAGAGCCGCATGCGACAGCCTCTTCCTCGTCGCCAGCACATTCGATTGGTT